>DASUHV010000326.1:0-9694 GCA_036273355.1 Gaiellales bacterium | reverse complement strand
CACGGTGAAGCCGGCGCCCTCGAGCATGATGTTGACGAGGTTCTTGCCGATGTCGTGCACGTCGCCCTTGACCGTGCCCATCACGAACGTGCCGATCGGCTTGGCGCCGGTCTCGGCCAGCAGTGGGCGCAGGATGTCCAGCGCGCCCTGCATTGCCCGAGCGGCAATCAGCATCTCCGGGACGAAGAAGTCGCCGCGCTCGAAGCGGGCGCCCACCTCCTCCAGCGACGGGATCAGGGCGTCGTAGAGCAGCGTCTCGGGGTCCATGCCCATGGCCAGGCCCTCGTTCGTGAGGTCCTTGACGGCCGGCGCGTTTCCGATCAGCGTGTTGTCGAACAGCCCTTGCAGGATCTCGTCGGTGGTCATGCTGCTCCCTCCCCGGCAGGCCGGAATCCCAGGCGCGCCGAAAGCGTTTCCGTCTCCTTCGTCAGGAGTTTGCCAAACCCGTCCAGCCGATCGCTCGGTATCCGGAACTGCGGCCCCGAGATGCTGATCGCAGCCACGGCCCGGCCGTCGGCGTCAAGCACCGGCGCCGCAACGGCCACCAGGCCCGGCTCCAGCTCGCCCACGGCGGTCGCATATCCGCATGCCCGCACCGTATCCAGTTCTGCTGACAACGCGTCGCGATCGGTGATGGTGTCGGGGGTGAGCCCCTCCAGCGCGCCCGGCTGGAGCCGCGCCGCGCCGAACGCGACCAGCACCTTGCCGACCGCGGTGCAGTGGTGGGGCAGGCGCCGTCCCACCCAGTTGGTGGTGCCCAGGATGTGGCGGCTGTCGACCTGGGCGATGTACTGCTCGGAGCCGCCGGGCACGGCGACCGCCAGGTCGATGGTCTCGCCGGTCGCGTCGGCCAGGTTGTCGAGCGCCTCGCGGCACAGCTCGGCGATGTCCTGCTCGCCGACGCCCCGCCGCGCCAGGCCCAGCAGCACCGGCCCCGGGCGGATGCTGCCGCGCGCGCTGCTCCGCTGCACCAGGCCCTGCCGCTCCAGCGCCGACACGGCGCGCGACACGGTGCTCTTGGGAAGCCCGGCGGCCTCGGCCAGCTCGCCGACGCTGCTCGACGACTCGTTCTCGACCACGAGGACGAGCAGCTGGGCGGCACGATCGATCGCCTGGGTTCCGGTCATTGCTTTTCGACTCATCATGTGGAACGATTGTTCCACATATCAAGATCTTAGGGAGAGGGCGAATGTTCGTCAACCGGATGCCGCGCTACGAGATTCTGTCAGAGCAGGCGATCGCCACCCTGGACGGGGGCTGGCGGCGGATCGTTTCGGAGATCGGCGTCGAGTTCATCCTGCCGGAGGCGGTCGAGGTGTTCGCCAAGGCCGGCCAGAAGACCGACGGCGACAAGGTCTTCCTCGACCCCGATTTCGTGCTCGAGCAGGTGGCGAAGGCGCCGCACGAGTTCGACGTGCAGGCGCGCAACCCGGAGCACAACATCCACATCGGCGGCGACCACATGGCGTTCGCGTCGGTCTACGGACCGCCGTTCGTGCGCGAGGGCGACGTCCGCCGCGACGCCACGATGCAGGACTTCGAGCGGCTCACCATGCTGTCCCAGTCGTTCGACGAGCTCGACTCGGCCGGCGGCACCATCTGCGAGCCCAACGACCGGCCGCTCGACTCCCGCCACCTGGACATGGTGTTCGCCCTGCAGACGCTGACCGACAAGCCCTACATGGGCTCCGTCACCTCCGGGCCCAACGCGGCCGACTCGGTCCGGATGACCGAGATGCTGCTCGGCGGCCGCGAGTCGATCGAGCGCACGCCGGGCGTGATCGGGCTGATCAACGTCAACTCGCCCCTGTGCTACGACGATCGCATGCTGGCGGCCATGTTCGAGTACGTGCGCGCCGGCCAGCCGGTCGTGATCACGCCGTTCCTGCTGATGGGCGCGATGTCGCCGGTGACGATCCCGGCGACGCTCGTTCAGCAAATGGCCGAGGCGCTGGCGGGGATCGCGCTGGCTCAGCTGCTGCGGCCGGGCGCGCCGGTGATCTTCGGGTCGTTCCTCTCGAACACGGACATGCAGTCGGGGTCGCCCAGCTTCGGCACGCCGGAGTCGGCCACCGGCCTGTTCTGCACCGGCCAGATCGCCCGTCACTTCGGGCTCCCGTGGCGGTCGGGCGGCGGCTTCACGTCCAGCCAGACCGTGGACGCGCAGTCGGCCTACGAGGCCTGCATGACCATGATCCCGACCTTTCTGGCCGGCACCAACTGGGTCATGCACTCGGCCGGCTGGCTGGAGTCGGGCCTGGTCTCGTGCTACGAGAAGTTCATCGTCGACGTCGAGGTGCTGCGGATGCTGAAGGTCGAGTTCACCCCGCTCGAGGTGGACGAGGCATCGCTCGCGTTCGGGGCGCACGAGGAGGTTGGCCCGGGCGGGCACTTCCTGGGCGCGGCGCACACGCTGGAGCGGTTCCGCGACTGCTTCTACCGGCCGCTGCTGTCGTCGACCGAGAACTTCGAGCGCTGGAAGCGGCTGGGCGAGCGGGACGCAACGGAGCGGGCCGGCGAGATCTGGCGCGAGCGGCTGGAGCAGTACGAGCCGCCCCCGATCGACCCGGAGCTGCGCCAGGAGCTGGCCGACTACGTCACCCGGCGCCGGAAAGAGCTCGGGGACTGACCCGCACGGGGGCGTTAGGGTTCAGCGCGAACAACGGCAGGGAGCGAACATGGCCGACCGCCCCGACATCACGATCGATCAGCACCACGAGCAGACCGCCCTCGCGCGTGCCGACGTCACCGCGCACGTGAGGGAGTCAGGGGTCGAGCACATCTACTACCAGTTCGTGACGCTGTCGGGCCGCGTCATGGCCAAGGTCGTCCCGGCCGCGCACCTGGCTCGCAACCTGGAGAAGGGCGTGCAGTTCCACGGATCGGCGATCACCGACCTGGTGTCGGATCGCCACGGCAACCTGATCGCCAGCGGTCCCGACGCCGAGGAGTTCCTGGCGCTGCCCGACACTTCGACCTTTGCGGTGCTGCCCTGGGCGCCCAACACGGGACGGTTCTTTTGCAACCTCTACCGCCGGCGAGACGCCGCCACCGACCCGGGCGCGCCCCTCGCGACCTGCGTCCGCACCACGCTGCGGGACGCGCATGAACGCTTCCGTCAAGCCACCGGCCTCGAACTTCGATCGGGCTGTGAGCCCGAGATGAGCTGGTTCGGCGGCGACATCGAGCCACACGTCCTGCCCAACGGCTCGCCCGCCTATCACATCGGTGCGCTCGAGATGATGCGGCCAATCGTGCAGCGGGTGATCGCGTATGCACAGGCGATGGGACTGGACATGATCGAGGGCGACTACGAGGACACCGGACAGCTCGAGCTGAACTTCCAGTACGACCGCTGTGACGCCACGTGCGACCGGCTCGTCACCTACCGGCTGGTCTGCTCCCAGGTGGCCAGGGAGTTCGGCGTCGTGGCGAGTTTCATGCCCAAGCCGCACGTCGGCTCGATGGCAAACGGCTGTCACCACAACCTCAGCCTGTGGCGCGACCAGGATAACGTGTTCGCGGAGCCGGGCCGGCGGGAGCTGCATCTGTCAGAGACGGCGCGCCACGCGCTGGGCGGGTTGCTCGAGCACGCGCCGGGGATGCTCGCGCTGCTCGCTCCCACGGTCAACTCCTACGCTCGCTACTGGGATGTCGGCCAGTTCGCGCCATCGGTCGTCAACTGGGGCTTCGACAACCGCACCTGCGCCGTCCGCGTCAGCGCCAACGGCCGGCTCGAGTTCAAGCTGCCCGACGCCATGGTCAACCCGTACCTGTCCCACACCGCCATCCTGGCTGCGATGGCGGACGGGCTTGAGCGCAGCCTCGATCCGGGGCCGCCGCAGAGCCACAGCTCCTACGACCAGGCGGTGGTGGCCGACGCCCAGGCCGGCGGCGGGTTCGGCCGGCTCCCGCGGACACTCGGCGAGGCCCTTTCCGACCTGGCCGCCGACAGCGTGGTGCGTGAGTCACTGCCGCCGCCCCTCTACGACGCCTTCGCCGCCGCCAAGACCGACGAGTGGGAGCGCTTCTGCGGCACGGTCACCGAGTGGCACCGGGAGATGTACATGCAGGCGATCCCATGACGCTCTCGATCGAGACCGCGGATGTCCCCTACTTCGACATCTCCGACCCGTTCTTCTCCGCCTCGTCCGAGCGGGTGCGCGCCGCCCGTGCCGCCAGCTGGTTCGCACGCACCAAGTTCGGACTGGCCGTGCTGCGCTACGACGAGGTCAGCGCACTGCTGAAGGACAGGCGGCTGCGGCAGGGCAGCTTCGCGTGGCCCGCCCAGAACGGGATCCACCAGGGGCTGCTGTCCGAGTGGTGGTCGGAGATCATGCTCAGCAAAGAGGGCGACGATCACCGCCGCTTGCGCAAACTCGGCAATCCGGCCTTCTCACGCACGCTGATCGAGCGGATGGTTCCGGAGTTCCAGGAGCTGGCAGAGGAGCTGATCGACAGCTATGCCGGCAGTGGCCGCTGCGAGTTCGTCTCGCAGTTCGCAGAGCCATACGCCGCCCGGGTGCTATGCAAGTTGGTGGGCATGGATGAGGGCCACTGGCACGACCTGGCCCGCTGGTCGACCGACATGGGGCTGGCGTTCGGCGTCACCATCCGCGCGGACCTGGAGCGGATCGAGGCGGCCCTAACCAACCTTTATGCCGTGTCGGACGAGCTGATCGCACAGCGGCGGATCGAGCCTGGGGACGACGTTGTCTCCAGCCTCGTGCAGGCACACGATGCCCAGGACGGGCGGCTTTCCGACATCGAGCTGCGGGCGATGGTCTCGTTGATCATCTTCGGGGGCATGGACACCACCAAGAACCAGCTCGGGCTGGCCATGCAGCTGTTCGTCGATCACCCCGACCAGTACGCGCTGCTCGCCGAGAGGCCGGAGCTGGGCGCAAACGCCGTCGAGGAGCTGATCCGCTGGAACCCAACGGTTATGTGGGCGACCCGCCGCAGCACCGAGGACCTGGAGTTCAGAGGCCTGGCCATCCCGGAGGGAACGACCATCCATCTGCTGTCGTACCCGGCCAACACCGACCCCCTGGCGATCGGTGAGGGCAGCGGCTTCGACATCACCGCCGAGCGGCCGGCCCACTTCGGCTTCGGCGGAGGCGCACACCACTGCATCGGCCACTGGCTGGCACGCATCGACATGCGCGAGGCGCTGCCGCTGATCGCCCGCCGCATGCGGAACCCGCGCTACGAGCGGCCGCCGGTGGTGCGGCCGGTGAGCGGCCTGACCGGGCCGGTGGAGCTCCACATCGAGTTCGACCCGGAAGTGCAGCCGTGAGAGTGTTCGTCGATGAGCAGACCTGTGACCACCACGGCCAGTGCATGATCGCCTGTCCCGAGGTGTTCCAGCTGATCGGCCCCAGCGAGCTTCGCTACGTGCCTGACCCGGAAGAGTCGCTCCGCGACGACGTCGAGGCCGCCGCCGACGCCTGCCCCACCGCGTCGATCACTATCGAGGGCTGACGGCGATGGCCGGCGAACCGCTGCGACTCGTCTGCTCCGACCTGGAGGCGCCACCGCTGTTTCGCGCGAGCGGCGGCGAGCAGGCTCGCGTGGGGTTCGAGCCGGATGTCGGGCGCGCCGTCGCGGCCGCGGCCGGCCGGCCGCTGGTGTGGGTGTTCCGGCCGTGGGCGGAGATGCTGCCCTCGGTGGTGTCCGAAGACGGCGACGGCGTGCTCTGCGGGCAGGGCATCACCGACCAGCGGCTGCAGGTGGTCGACTTCACGCGCCCCTACGCCGTGTTCAACGAGTCGGTGCTGGTGCGACCCGACAGCGGCATCGTCTCGGCCGCTGACCTGTCCGGGCGACGAGTCGGCGCGATCGCAGGCAGCACCAACATGACGCTTGTCGAGACGTTCGCCGGCGCGCACCCGGTGCCGTTCTCGGGCGCATCCGACGACGTGTTCGGCGAGATGCTGGGTGCGCTTCGCACCGGCTCGGTGGATGCGGTGGTCGACGACGATGTGGCGCTGGTGCCGCTCGCGGATGCGGCAGACCTGACGGTGGCGTTCACCGTTGAGACGCGCAACCACTGGGGCATCGCGGTTGCAAAGCACAGGCCGCAGCTGCGGGCAGAGCTCGATCAGGCGCTGGACGGGATCGTGAATGACGGCAGCCTGCGCGGGATCTGGGAGCGGTGGATGCCGACCCTGCCCTTCCCGTTCTGAGGGCGGCGATCAGACGACGGCAGGCAGGCCGAGCGCCTCGCGCATCGCGGCCGTGTGCGACGGGGTGCTCCCGCAGCATGAGCCGATCACGTCGACGCCCAGCTCCTGCATGCGCAGGGCGTAGTCGGCCATCACCTCGGGCGTGCCGCCGTAGCGGAACTCGTCGCCGACCAGCTGCGGCAGCCCGGCGTTGCTCTGGGCGAGCAGCAGCACGCCATCCGGACGCTCCGCGGACATGGTCACCATCACGGCCTCGATCTCGTCGGGCCCGCTGCCGCAGTTGCCGCCGATCAGCTCGACGTCGAGCGCGGATATCTCGGCCAGCGCCTGCGACGGGCTGACGCCCATCATCGTGTGGCCCTTCAGGTCGAAGGTCATGGTCACGGCCACGGGCACGTCGGGTGCGGCGCGGCGCGCCCCCTCGACGCCGGCCCGCACCTCGCCCAGGTCGCTGAACGTCTCGAACAGCAGGATGTGGGCACCGCCGGCGGCCAGGCCGCCGGCCTGCTCAGCGAACAGGTCGACGGCGTCGTCGTGGCTGAGCAGCCCCAGCGGCTCCATCAGGTCGCCGGTGGGGCCGATGCTGCCGAGCACCAGCGCACCGCAGGCGTCGGCCACCTCGCGGGCGATGCGGGCTCCGGCCTCATTCAGCTCGCGCACGCGATCCTCGTGGCCGTGTAGGGCCAGGCGAGGGCGGGTACCTCCGAAGGTGTTGGTGGTGAGCAACCGCGCTCCGGCGTCGGCGTAGGCGGTGTGGATCACGCGCATCGCGTCGGCGCGCTCGACGTTCCAGATCTCGGGCGAGGCGCCGGGCATGAGACCGGCCGCCTGCAGCATGGTGCCGATGGCGCCGTCGCTGAGCGTCGGACGCGTTTCTCCCAGCAGTGTCGCGATCTGTCCCATCACACCTCCAGCAGCGATTCCAGGCGCGCCGCGTCGTAGTCGTTGTCGAGCTGCTCCGACAGGGTGGCGACCAGCTCGTCGGGCGTCCCGTCGGCCAGCTCCCATTCTCCGTGATGCCACTGCTCCAGGTAGGCGTCGGAGCCGGCCATGCCCTGGCGCATAGCGGCCTCGTCGATGGCCTCCTGGAAGCGGCCCGGTAGCGCCGCCTTGGACGTGGCCGCACCGTCGCGGGCGGTGACCATCGAGGGGATCTCGCGCCAGTAGGTGATCCGGTACTCCGCCATCACCGGATCCTAGTGGCCATCTAGCATTGAGGTGTGAGCACGTTCTCGCGCGATCTGATCGGGCGGTCCGGGTACGCGAACGAGGGGTTCGCCGACCATTACGACGGCGCCCGTCCCAGTCCTCCGGCGGTGGTGCTCGACGTGCTCACACGCTGCGCGGGCGGCCGGCCGCGGCTGGTGGTCGACCTGGGCAGCGGAACGGGACTCTCGAGCCGTGCCTGGGCGGCCCGCGCCGAGAGGGTGGTCGGCGTGGAGGCGAACCCGGCGATGCTGGCCCGGGCGCGGTCGACGACGGCCGACGCCAACGTCACGTTCGTGGAGGCCTACGCCGACGCGACCGGCCTCGCGGCCGGCTCGGCCGACATCGTCACCTGCGCGCAGTCGTTCCACTGGATGGACCCGGACGCGGTGCTGCCGGAGGTGGCGCGGGTGCTGCGCCCCGGCGGCGTGTTCGGCGCGTACGACTACGACGTCGTCCCGGTGATCGAGCCACAGGTCGACGCGGCCTTCGCAGCGGTGATCGACGTGCGCTGGGCTGCGCGGGGGCGGCTCGGCATCCACGCCGGGGCGTCGCAGTGGCCGAAGCGCGAGCACGTGGCCCGGCTGCGCGAGAGCGGGCTGTTCGCCTTCGCGCGCGAGGTGCACTGCCACGCCGAGACGACGGCCGACGCCGAGGCGGTGATCGACCTCGCGCACTCGCTGGGAGGCCCCACCGCGATCTTCGAGGGCCGCGCGCCCGAGCTGGAGGAGACGATGGACGCGCTCACGAGCATCGCCCGGGAACGGCTGCCCGAGCCGCGGCCGATGCTGATCGGCTACACGATCCGGCTCGGCATCACGCCCGGCTGACGTCACACCGCCGTGACCGATCCGTTGCGCACAAAATGCCCCGCTTCGCAACGTCGGGGCGCATAGGGGACCACGCCACCATCACGGCGAGGTCACACCGCCCGTGACACCTACCGGCGCACCAGTCACAGACCGGTCACGTTCGCCACGACCACTCCTCACCTCTGCAACGGCCGCCGTTTCGGGCTCTGAGCCCTCCCCGGCCGGCCGGGGCGTTGCGAGATCGTGACGGGACCGTGACGGGTCAGGCGGCCGGCGTTCCCGCCATCAGCGGGCGCTCGCGCAGGTAGGGCAGCGGCCGCTCCGGGTCGGGCGAGTCGATCTCGCGCGCCAGGCGGTGGCCGTCGAAGATCGCGTCTGCGATCAGCCGCGGGGCGACGCAGTCGCCGATCCGGTAGACCGCCTCGATCCCGGCCGCCTCGAGCGCGGCCGGGTCGCCCGCCAGCTCGCGGTACAGGGCCTCGTCCGAGAGCCGCTGCGTGACCAGCACCACGCCGTCCGCCGCCAGCCGCGATGTCGCCTGGAACTCGCCCACCAGGTCGATCCCGCCCTCGTCGATCCGGTCGACCACCACCGCCCGGTGCACCGGCACCCGGATCGCGTTCAGCCGCTCCCGCACCGGCCGGCCCTCGAGCGTCTGATCGCAGTAGGGCGCGACCGCCTCGTGGCTGGTCACGAACTCGACCTCGTACCCGTCGCTGCGCAGCTGCTCGGCCAGCGCCGAGCCGAGGAAGTAGCCCTCGTAGTCGACGACCGCCACCCGGCCGCCCGGCGGCCGCTTGCCGTCGACCATCACCTGCTCCGGCGTCAGCACGTGCGGCAGCGTGGCATCCGCGCCGGGGATCGGCAGCCGCGTGACGCCGCTGATGCCGTCGCCGGCCCAGTGCGAACCGGTCGCGACGATCACGATCTGGGCGCCGTAGTCGAGCACGTCGGCCGCCGACAGCCGCGTGCCGAGCCCCAGCGAGACGTTGTCCAGCCGGCCCATCTGGGCGCGGCGGTAGTCGACCACGTGGCCCCACGTCCCGAGGCCGGGCATGCGCGTGATCCAGCTCATGCAGCCGCCGATGTCGTCGGCCCCGTCCACCAGGTGCACCAGCTCCATGCCGCGCTTGCCCAGCACCGTGGCGCACTCCATACCGGCCGGCCCGGCGCCCACCACCAGCACCGCCCAGTCGGCGTTCGCGGCGCGGTCGAACCGCTCCGGATGCCAGCCGCGCCGGTACTCCTCGCCTGCGGTGGCGTTCTGCGTGCAGCCCAGATGCCGGCCCCAGATCGACCGCGAGTAGCAGGCGTTGCAGCCGATGCACTCGCGGATCTCGTCGTAGCGTCCCTGCTCGATCTTCTCCGGCAGGAACGGGTCCGAGATCGACGGCCGCGCCGCGCCGATCAGGTCGACGGTGCCGCCCCGCACCAGGTTCGCCATCCGGTCGGGGTCGGTGAACCTTCCCACCACCACGATCGGCTTCG
>DASUHV010000325.1:0-11857 GCA_036273355.1 Gaiellales bacterium | reverse complement strand
CCGGCGCCACCGTCACCCTCGTCTGAGGCGGGTGCTACCCCGTGGCTTCGGGCGGACCGGTGTCGGCCGTGGCCGGCTCGGCGAGCGGGTCGTTCTCGCCGTCCTCCTTCTTGCGGACGTGGATCAAGCCTCGGGTCTGCTTCCAGCCGATCTGCATCGCCAGCATAGTCAGGCCGAAGGCCACGCTCCACGCCGTCGTGATCAGCGCCTGGCCGACGGTGTAGGCCGTGATCACGCTCTGCGGCGCCACCCCGTTCAGCACCACCGATATCAGCGCGGTCTGTGACCCGACCGCGCCCGGCGCGATCGCGATCGTGGAGGAGATCGACGACGCCGCCACGATCAGGAAGATGTTCTCGATGGACACGGGGATGTGGTAGGCGTACATGAAGGTGGCGTTCACGCCCATCCGCGCGGCGTACGACGCCGCCTCGACCAGCACCACCTGCGTCATGAACTTGCGCGGCGTGGTGAGGATGCCGCCGCCGTCCTTGGCCTGCTCCCAGGTGTGGTGCAGGCGGTGCCAGAGGATCTTGCCGACCACAACGATCAGCGCCGTGCCGACGACGAGGATGATCAGCGTCAGCCCGACGTGGTCTGAGAACCAGCCGAACTTGACGTCGAATGAGCCGGCCACGCTCAGGAACAGCCACGCATAGACGATGACGGCCATCACCACGAAGAAGATGTTCTGCACGAGCGTCGCGCCCACCAGGCCGGCCACGGTCGACCCGGCGATGGCGCTGCGGTACAGGCCCAGCATCGCCACGGTGCCGGCCGACGCCGGCAGGATCGAGTTGAGGCCGGCCCCGCCGGCGTAGTAGCTCAGCACCTCGCGGTAGGGCAGCACCGACTTGGGATAGGCGGCGCGCAGGATGTTGCGCCAGGCCAGCGAGATGAACAGCGTCTGCAGCAGCTGGAAGCTCAGGCCCAGCACGACCAGCGGCAGCGAGACCGCTTTGAGGGTGTCCCAGAACTGGTTCAGCCAGTCGGCCACGACGCAAGGCTACTCCGGCCACCCGTCGTCATGGCTTTCAGTCGCATAGGCTTGCGCCATGAACGCGGCCTCACAGCCCGACTTGCGGTGGCACCCCGAGCGCCCGCGGCTGCGCCCGCTGCGGCTGGTTGTCAGCTGGGTGATCTCGGCCCTCTCGCTGCTGTTCGCCGCGCTGGTTGTGCCGAACGTGACGGTGTCCGGGTTCTGGGGCGCCCTCGGCATCGCCGCCCTGATCGCCATCCTGAACGCGCTCGTGCCGCCGGTGATTGCGTCGCTGCGGCTGCCGTTCACCCTGATCTCGAGCTTCCTGCTGATCCTGTTCGCGGACGCTGCCTTGCTGCTCGTCGCGTCAGACGCGTTTCCCGGGGCGATGCACGTCCCCAGCCTGGGCTGGGCGCTGGCGGTGTCGCTGCTGGCTGCCGCAGCCGCGATGGCGATCACGATCCTGGCCGGCATGGACGACGACGACGAGTACACGCTGCGCGTCACCCGGCGGATCGCGCGGCGCAGCGGCAACGTCCAGCGCACCGACGTGCCGGGCGTGATCTACCTCGAGATCGACGGGCTGGGGCTGCCGGTGCTGCAGCGGGCGATGCGCGACGGCAACGCGCCCGAGATGGCCCGCTGGCTGACCGAGGGCTCGCACCACATGGTGGAGTGGCAGACCGACCTCTCGTCGCAGACCGGCGCCAGCCAGGCCGGGATCCTGCTCGGGTCGAACGAGGATATCCCGGCCTTCCGCTGGGTCGAAAAGCGCACCGGCCGCGTCGTCGCCTGCTCCGGACCGGACGACTGCGCGGAGATGGAGCAGCGCCTCGCCACCGGCGTCGGCCTGCTGGTGGGCGGCGGTGCCAGCCGCGGCAACCTGTTCTCGGGTGAGGCCGACGCGACGATCCTGACCGTCAGCCGGCTCAGCGCCGAGAAGACGGCGAACCCCGGCTACCGCAGCTTCTTCGCGAACGGGTTCAACGTCACCCGGGTGCTGGTGCTGTTCTTCTTCGAGGTGGGCCTGGAGTGGGTGGCCGCCATCCGCGGCATCCGCCGCGACGTGCAGCCGCGCGGCCACCGGGGCGGTAAGTACCCGTTCATCCGGGCCGGGATGTGCGTGGTCGTGCGCGACCTGATCGTGCACGGCGTGCTCTCGGACATGATGTACGGGCGCGCCGCCGTCTACGCCACGTTCTCGAGCTACGACGAGGTCGCGCACCACTCCGGCCTGGAGCGGGCCGACACGCTGGAGGCGCTGCGCAAGCTCGACCAGCAGTTCGGGCGGATCATGCGCGCGCGCCCCTACGCGCCGCGCCCCTACCAAATCGTGGTGCTCTCCGACCACGGCCAGACGCAGGGCGCCACCTTCCGCCAGCGCAACGGCTACGGCCTGGACGACCTCGTGCGCCGCTCGCTGGAGTCAGGCTCGGTCGGCGAGATGTCGGGTGCGGAGGAGGCCCAGGCGATGGTCGGCCACGCGCTGACCGAGGCCACCGGACGCGATGCCAAGGACCCGGACGCGGACGAGGCCGGTCCCGCGGGCCAGGACGTGATCGTTCTCGGGTCGGGCAACCTGGGCCTGCTGTACCTGATGAACCACCCCGAGCGGCTGACGCTGGAGCAGATCAACGCGGAGCACCCGCGACTGATCCCAGCCCTGCGCGCGCATCCCCACGTCGGCTGGCTGCTGGTGCGGGCGGCCTCCGGCCCGGTGGTGCTGGGCGCGACCGGCAGCCGCGACCTGGTGTCGGGCACGGTCGAGGGTGACGATCCGCTGGCGCCGTTCGCTCCCGAGGCGGCCCAGCACCTGGCCCGCACCGACGGCTTCTCCAACGTGGCCGACATCATGATCGGCAGCTTCTACAGCGCCGACCTCGAGCAGGGCTGCGCGTTCGAGGAGCTGATCAGCTTCCACGGCGGGCTGGGCGGGCCGCAGACGCGGCCGTTCATCCTCTACCCGGTCGAGCTGGCCGCGCCGCAGCAGCCGATCCTGGGCGCCGCCCGGGTGCACGAGATCCTGTCCGGCTGGCGCCGCGACCTGCAGGGGGAGTTCGTGCCCGAGGCGATGGTCACGCCGGCTCCGGCGCCCGATGCCTCCGCCACGTGAGCCCCAGCATCGCCCCCAGCACCAGCGTCGGCACCACCGTCAGCACGCGGTAGAGCAGCACCGCCGCCACCGCCTCCGCGTTGCCGGCGCCGAAGCCGACCAGCGCTGAGGAGAGGCCCAGCTCGACGATACCGACGCCGCCGGGAGTGATCGGGACCGCGGTCAGCAGGCGCACCAGGCCCCAGGCGGCCATCGCCTCCACCCAGGTCACCTCGGACGCGGGCACGCCGGTCGCGCGCAGGCACACCAGCAGCACGCCGAACACCGTTAGGTGTCCTGCGAATGCGGCCAGCGTGATCACGTGCCAGCGGCGGGCCAGCAGGTGCACCGTCTCGCCCCGGAAGCGCACCATGGCAGCACCCCAGCCTGCGCGTGGCTTGCGGCGCACCAGCCGCAGCGCCCAGTTGACCGCCCGCTGCGCGCGGTCGCCCCAGAGCTGCGCCTGCCGATCGCCGCGGAACGCCAGCACGAGGGCCGTCGCCAGGAACACGATCACGCCCATGCCGATCAGCCCGGCCGTCAGCAGCAGCGTGCTGGTGCCGCCGGTGAGCAGCAGCAGCGCCAGGGCCACCATCGGCAGCGTCACGTTCACGATCTGGTTCCAGGCGCCGGTCACGACCACGGCCACGGCGATCGCGTTCGACCGGTATCTCCAGCTGCGCAGCATCGCGTAGGCCGCGGCCAGGCCGACGGCGTCGCCGCCCGGCACTGCGATCGAGATCGCCGTCGATGTCTGGGTCAGCACCATTGACTGGCGGTAACCGAGCCCCGGCAGTGCCGCCATCCAGGGTGGCCCGTACGTGGCGACGTTGATGGCCGTCGCCACCGCCAGCGCCACCAGCGCCTCGTTGCTGAGGCCGGTCACCACGTCCCACACGTCGGAGTAGTTGGCGATCCGGGGCAGCAGCACCAGGAACACCAGCAGGATGGCGGCGATGCCGACCACTGCCGGACCGAACCTGCGCACGAGCGACTTCCGCTCCGGCCCCTGCTCCGGCGGCTCGCCCACGACGGGCGGCTCGGAGGTCACGACAACAGCGAGGACTTCATGGCCTGGAACTCCTGATCGGTGAGCGCGCCCTGGTCGTGCAGCGCAGACAAGCGCTCCAGCTGGTCAACTGGTGACTCGGCCGCCGCCGGCCCGGTCGCGATGGCGGCCTGCGGCTGCCGTGACAGCTTCGCCCGTACAGCCGACACCACCTCGCCGCTCTCGGCGTCGGGGAACTCCTTCACCGACTGACGCCGCACCGCCTCCAGGCCGATGCCGGCCAGTACGATCATCACCAGCGCCGGCACAGGGCGCCGGAACGCCTGCGTCGGCGCCCACCAGATCAGGAACAGGACGACCGCGGCGAAGGCGACCCAGACCTGGCCAACGTGGTCGCGCGCGTGCGGCGCGAACGCGCGCCTGATCGCGACCGGCCGCTCGCCCTCGCCCGAAACCCAGGCCCAGATCACGGTGATGAAGCCGACCGCGATCACCGTGCGGGTGGTGTCCTTGAGCAGGCCGGTGATGACGTCCCAGGCGGCGCTCGCCGCCGACCGGTTCTCCGGGAGCTTGACGAGGTTGTCGACCAGCAGGTTGCCTCCGACCGTGCGTCCGATCACGAGGATGACACCGGCCGCGATGATGCCGATCCCGCAGTTGCGGACGGCCCGGCGCCGGTAGCCGGTCGCCAGGTACACCGCCAGGGCGTAAAGGGCCAGCGACACGAACGGCAGCACCCAGGCCAGCACCTTCAGCCAGTGAGCGATCGTCTGCACCAGCGACAGCTGGTCGGAGGTGAAGATCACGATCTTTCCGCCGGCGATGGTCGTGGTCGGGCTCAGCCCCAGGCGGCTGGCCAGGTTCTGCTCGAGGCCGCTGGTGTTGATCGCGACCTCGCCCCCTGCCGTTTTCAGACGGTCCCCGCCGCCGTCCAGCACCAGCACCAGCTGCGCGTGGGCCACCTCGTTCGCCTTGATCCACGCTTGCTGGGCGCGGTCTGAGGCCAGCAGGCGAGCGGCTGCGCGGTAGGCGTAGTCTCGCAGCGCGGCTGCGGCCGGCGCGGCCAGCGGCTGTGCCTGCTTGGGCAGGAGCGGCTGGATCTCCGTGGCGACGTCGACGTTTGCGTAGAGCTGGTCGACCAGGTTGGTGGCCAGCGCCTGCTGGATCTCCGGCTGCTGGAGCAGCTGGGCGGTGGTGGTGTTGTACCCGTCCGAGTCGAGCACGACGCGGCGGATCCACAGCGCCAGCACCGACAGGATCAGCACCAGCGATGCCGCGGCGATCAGGCTGCCGACCATCCATCGCCGGCGACGCGATGCCTTCCGCGCGGCTTTCGCCTCGGTGTTCTCGGCCGTCTTACCCTCCACCGGCTGGTCGCTGCTCACGCGTCCGCCCCCGTCCTTTGTAGGTCGATTGCCACGGCCATGCTATCGGCTGGCGGGGCCCGGGGAGCGGCGCCGCGCGGGATCATCCGAAAACGGCCGACCGGGAAGGTGTGAGGAGGCACCCTAGATACACGGTCTCTCATGTTCGAGAGCTACGCTGTGCGTGTCACACTGGGAGGTAGCGGAGATGCGGATGGGCAAGCGATCATCGGTGCGGGTGCTGGGCTGGGCAGGTCTGGCACTGGTGATGCTGGGAGCGGTGAGCGTGACGGCGATGGCGTTGACCGCAGGTCATGGAAACGTGCCGCCCTCAAAGCCGCTGGCCGTTGCGCTGCACGACGCCGCAACCGCGGCGCCGCCCGCAGGCGTGACCGCGCACTTCGCCGTCCACCAGCACCTGATCCCCGGCAGCTCGACGCTGCTCTCTTCCGGGCCGCTGGCCGGCGCCACCGGCACCGTCTGGGCAGCCGGCAACAAGGTGCGCGTGTCGCTGCACTCGCAGCTGGGCTCGAGCCAGCTTGCGTATGACGGTCGCTCCGTCACCTTCTACAACCCGAAGAACCATGCCGCCTACCGTCTGGCGCTGCCGTCGCACAAGAGCGACACGAGCTCGTCGGCCCGGCACGCGCCGCCGTCGGTGGCCGATATCAGCAAGCTGCTCACCGGCATCGGCAAGGACGTGATGCTTTCGGGAGCGATCCCGGGCAACGTGGCCGGACGCCCCGCCTACACGGTGCAGGTGCGATCGCGCCACCCCTCCGGCCTGGTCGGCTCGCTGGCGCTGGCATGGGATGCTGCACGCGGCGTGCCGCTGCGCTTCGCCATCACCCCGCGCGGCTCGAGCACCCCGGCACTGGAGCTGGTGGTCACGGACATCCGCTTCGGCAAGCTCTCGGCCGGCGCCACCAGCCTGGCGCTGCCCGCGGGCACGCACACGGAGGCGCTGCACCTGCCCTCGAAGCACCAGGTGCAGGGTGCTGCCAAGCACGTGCACTCGGTCTCCGGAGCCGGCGCGGTCGCGAAGGCCGTGCAGTTCCATCTGACCGCTCCGGCCACGCTGGCCGGCCGCGCGCGCACCGAGGTGCGGTCGCTTGGCGACGGCGCGCTGATCGTCTACGGCAAGGGCCTCGATTCGCTGCTGGTGTACGAGAAGCGGGCGGGTGGCCACGACGGCGCCGCGCTGCCGGTGATGTCGCCGGTATCCGTGAACGGCGCGCCCGGGCATGAGCTCGAGACGACGCTCGGCAGCGTCCTGCAGTTCAGCAAGGGCCGGGTCACCTACACGGTCGCCGGGTTCCAGACGGCCGACACGATCCTCAGCGCAGCACAGTCGCTGCATTGAGCGCGGCCGCCACGGCGGGCGCTCTCGTCGAGATCGACGGTGTCAGCAAGCGCTACGGCGACGTGGTGGCGCTGGACGACGTGTCCGCGACGGTGACCGAGCGGGCGGTCGGTCTGCTGGGCGCAAACGGCGCCGGGAAGTCGACGCTGATGCGCTCGATGCTGGGCCTGATCCGCCCCGACGAGGGCAGGATCAGCGTCATGGGCATGGGCATCGAGCATGCGTGGGACATCCGGCGGCGGCTTGGCTACATGCCGGAGCACAGCTCGCTGCCGATGGGCATGACCGCCCGTGACCTGGTCGTCCACATGGGCGAGCTGCGCGGCCTGCCGCGCCGGGTGGCGGTGCTGCGCGCCTCGGAGGTGCTGTTCCAGGTCGGCCTCGAGGAGGAGCGCTCGCGGCTGATCCGGACGTTCTCGGTGGGCATGCGACAGCGCACGAACCTGGCCCAGGCGATCGTGCACTCGCCCGCGATGGTGATACTGGACGAGCCCACGAACGGCCTTGATCCGGCCGGACGCGAGGAGATGCTGACGCTGGTGCGGCGGCTGTCCGCCGACCTCGGCATCGCCGTGATCATGTCCTCGCACGTGCTCGAGGACGTCGTTCGCACCTGCGACTCGGTGCTGGTGCTGCGCGACGGGAAGATCGTCGCCACCCAGCGGCTGGCGCAGGCCGACCGCGTCGACAACGGCGAGGTGCAGGTGCAGATCGTCGGCGACGCCGACGCGTTCGCCACGGCCGCCGCCGCGCTGGGGCTGGCCGTGCGGCTGGACGGCGAGTGGCTGCTGGTGCGGGGCGACGACGCCGACGCGGTGCTGCGCGGCGTGCGCGATGCCGCCATCGCAAGCGGCGCCGGCCTGCACGAGCTGCGCCCGGCCGGCCCCACCATCGAGCAGTCGCTGATCGGAGCGATCGGATGAGCAGCGAAGCGCGGCTGGTCGACACCGCGTTCACCACCTACCAGGGACCGCGAGCGGGACGGCTGGCCGCGATCTGGTCGCTCGCACACTGGAGCGCGCTGCGAGCGCTCGGAGCCCGCCGCGGCTGGAAGGCCAAGGTGATCCCGATCTCGCTGACGCTGCTGGCGTTCGCCCCGGCGCTGGTGGTGCTGGGCCTGCGCGCCATACTCGGCTCGGGCAGCGTCAGCCGCAGCGTCGCCAACGCCGTCCCGTACTCCGACTACATCAGCACGATCGCGATCGTCGTGCTGGTGTTCAGCGTGGTGATCACCCCGGAGCTGGTCTGCCCCGACCGCCGCGACCGCACGCTGTCGCTCTACTTCTCCACCGCCATCGGCCGCCTCGACTACGTGCTGGGCAAGATCGCGGCGGCGCTGATGCCGCTGCTGCTGGTGACGCTGGCGCCGGTGCTGCTGCTCTACGCCGGCACCGTGCTGTTCTCGGTCCATCCGGTCGGCTACCTGCAGGCGAACTGGCTGGATATCCCCCGCATCATCGTCTCCAGCCTGATCGTCGCCACCTTCTACGGGCTGGTGGGGCTGGCGATCTCGTCGCTGACCAGCCGGCGCGCGTTCGCGGTCGGCGGGTACCTGGCCTTCCTGGCCATCACGACAGTAATGGGCGGCGTGCTGACCAGCGGGCTGAATGAGACGCACTTCCGGCTGCTGGCGGTGGCGGTCTCGCCGATCCGGGCCGGGCAGGGGCTGTTTCCGAAGTACTCCGACCCGGGCAACATCAGCCCCGTGGTGTGGGGCTCGACCGTCGTCGAGGTGTGCGTGGTGGCGGTCCTCGTGCTGGCGGTGCGGTACGGGAGGGACGAGGGATGAGCGCGCCGGCGATCGAGTTCACCGGTGTGTCGCGCTGGTACGGGGACACCGTCTCGCTGGCCGACGTCTCGTTCACGGCCGACGCCGGAGTGGTCGGGCTGCTCGGCCACAACGGTGCCGGCAAGTCGACCACGCTGAAGCTGTGCGCCGGGTTCTCGACGCCCAGCACCGGAACGGTGCGCATCTACGGCGACAACCCGCGGCGCAACCCGGACGTCTACCGCCGCGTCGGGATCGTGCCCGACCACAGCCCGCCCTGGCCGTTCCTGACGGCGCGCGAGGTGGTGGAGTTGTCCGCCCGCCTGCACAAGGTGCCCGACTACCGTGAAGCAGCCGCCCGCGCGATCGCGACGGTGGAGCTGGAACCGGCCGCCGACCGGCGCGTGGCCGGGTTCTCCCACGGGATGCGCCAGCGGGTGAAGCTGGCCCAGGCGATCGCGCACGAGCCCGACCTGTTGCTGCTGGACGAGCCGCTGAACGGCCTCGACCCCACCCAGCGTGAGCACGTGATCTCCCTGCTGATCCGGCTCGGCGAGCAGGGCCGCACCGTGGTCGTGTCGTCCCATGTCCTGCACGAGGTGGAGCGGATGGCGCCGCGGGTGCTGGTGCTGGTGAACGGGCACCTGGTGGCCGAGGGTTCGACGGCGGGGATCCGGCAGCTGATCAGCGAGCGGCCGCGGCGCGTGCTGGTGACGGCCGACAACGCCCGCGCGCTCGCGCGCGAGCTGATGTCGAGCGCGGCGGTCGACGCCGTGCGGATCTCAGACGGCGTGATCGAGGTCGAGACCAGCGAGCCCTCGCAGCTGAGCCGCGAGCTGCCGGCGGCGGCCGGTCGCACCCAGTCACTCCTGCGCCTGATCCGGCCGGTCGGCGACGACCTGGAGAGCGTCTACACGTACCTGCACGAGCGCGCCCGGGGGCAGGCGCGATGATCCTGCCCGTCTACCGGCTGACGTTGCGCGCGCTGCTGCTGCAGCGCCGCACGATCATGCTGGCGGTGGTGGTGCTGGCGCCGGTCGCGACCTCGCTGATCTACGCGCTGGCGCGTCCCGGGGGCAGCGACACGGTGGACTTCTACTCCGGCATCGTGCAGAAGCTGTTCGTGCCGGCCGTGGCGGCGCTGGTGGCGCTGGTGTTCGGCGTCAGCGCGTTCGGCGACGAGCGGGAGGACGGGACCATCCTGTACCTGGTGGCGACGCCGCAGCCGCGGCTGGAGCTGGTGGTTGCGAAGGTGGCCGCGGCCTGGACGGCGTCGCTGGTGCTGCTCGTGCCCAGCCTGGTGCTGAGCGGGCTGCTCGGCCTGGGCTCGGCGGCGTCGCTGCGCCTGATCGGCTGGCCGCTGCTGGGCGTGGTGCTGGCCAGCCTGGCCTACTGCGCGGCCTCGTCCTGGCTGTCGCTGAAGACGCGGCGGCCGGTGGTGATCGGCGTCATCTACATCCTGCTGTGGGAGGGGTCGGTCGCGACCTATGCGGCATCGGCCGCCAAGCTCTCGATCTCGGCCTACGGCAGCGCCTTCGTGGCGCACGCGCTGCCCCAGTCGGCTCCGCCGGTGGCGGGCCTGGTGCCGTCCGCGCTGGTGCTGGCAGCGGTGGTCGTGCTGGCGGCATGGGGCGCCGCTCGCAGCCTTGCCCGCACGGAGCTCCCGTGAGGATTAGCGCGTACCGGTGAACAGCCCGCGGCCCAGAAAGCCGGCCACGACGGCGAACAGCACGGCCAGCAGCAGCACCCAGAAGGCGAGCTTGATCGCGCCGAACACGCCGAACACCAGGATCGCGAGGATCAGAAGCAGAAGCCAGATCATGTGGGTCGGATACCTCAGGGCTGCGCCCGGTAAACGCCTCAGGCCAGGTCGGAGGGCAGCAGCGACCAGCAGATCATGTCCTTGCGCACGCCCTGCACCGAACGCGATCCCCGCTCCAGCCCCTCGCGGGTGAAACCCGCCCGCTCGAGTGCGCGCTGCGAGGCGATGTTCTCCGGGTCGGTTCGCCCCTCGAGACGCTCGGCGCCCAGCGCCTGAAACGCCCACGGCGACACCAGCCGGATCGCCCGCGTCACGAGACCCCTGCGCCGCGCCGCCGGATGCACGCCGTAGGCCACCTCGACGATGCCGGGCGGCCGCTCCGTCGAGAGTAGGATCACGCCCCGGTACTCGTCGCTGCCGCACTCGGTGATGGTGAACGCGAGCGGCGCTGTCGGGTCGTCCCACGATCCCATCAGCTGCGTCAGCTCGTCGCGCGCGTCCCTCTCCGTGTAGGGGATGGGGACGTTCACCCAGCGGCGGGTGGTCTCGTCGCGGCCCTCCTCCATCAGGCCCGGCAGGTCGCTCTCGCGCATCGGCCGCAGCGTGATCGTGCCGTCGCTGAGCGGCGGATCGGGCGGGTCGACGTGGTCTGGGCGGCGGGGCAACTGGGCGTCCCTAGGCTGGTGACGGGGTTGGGCGGAGCAGGCTGCCGCGGCGCCCCCTGAAGATGCGGGCGATCATGATCGCCGCATCGTAGGCAACGATACGATGGGCGCTGAAACAGGACTGGGGGACATGCGATGGCAGATACCGACACACGAACGATCGACGACGCCGCGCGGCGGCAGCTCGCCGTCGATCTCTTCAACCACGTGTGGACGCTGATGAGCATGCCCGAGCGGACGCGCGAGCAGGACGCCGAGATGATCCACGCCGCCCACGCCTCGCGGCACCACTGGGGCGAGGTGGGCACGCCCGTCAACTTCGCGCGCGGCGAGTGGCAGGTGTCGCGCGTCTACAGCGTGCTTGGCCGCGGCGAGCCGGCGCTGGTGCACGCGCGCCTGTGTCTGGACACCTGCGTCGAGCACGGCATCGGCGACTTCGATATCGCCTACGCACACGAGGCGATGGCCCGCGCCTACCGCGTGCTCGGAGACCAGGCCGAGTCAAGCGCGCACGCCGAGGAGGCCCGCCGGGCCACCGCCGGCATCGCAGACCCCGAGGACCGTGAGCACGCCATGGAGGACATCGCCGAGCTGCTCTAGGAGGTCTCGGCCGCGCCAGCGCGGCGCCGGACTGCGTTCGCCGACAGCGGGAAAACCATCACCGACACCATCGCGGCGCCGACCAGGCCGGCCGCCGTGCTGGCCCGCATCTCGCCGTCCTTCACCCCCAGCGAGGTGACGGCCACCACCAGCGGAAGCGCCGTGCTGGCGTAGAGGCCGAGCGCCACCCGGTCGCGCGCCGCCAGCGCGTGGCGGTAGATGACCAGGGACGGAAAACCTCGCACCACCAGGAAC
>DASUHV010000324.1:0-11775 GCA_036273355.1 Gaiellales bacterium | reverse complement strand
ACCTCCAGCGCGCGCCGGATCGGCCGCTCGTCGTCCACCACCAGGATCCGCGTCGAGCCCGCGGTCACGAGGGCTTCCCGGCAGCCGGCACCGGCATCTCGAGCGTGAAGCGGCTGCCGCCCTCCGCCGGGCGCGCCACCGCCAGCCGGCACCCGTTGGCTTCGGCCAGCCCGCGGGCGATGGCCAGCCCCAGCCCCGACCCGGGCGCCTCGCTCCGGCTGGACGAGCGGTAGAACGGCTCGAAGATGCGCTCGGCCTCCTCCTCCGGCACGCCCGGCCCGCTGTCCTGCACTGCGATCCGGACGATCCGTGGCGTCGCCGAAACATCCACCCGCACCGGTGCGTCCGGCGGCGAGAACTTGCGCGCGTTCTCGAGCAGGTTCACGATCACCCGCTGCAGCTGTGAGGCGTCGCCCCGCACCAGCGGCAGGTCGGGCGCGAACCGGAGCTGAAACGATCGCGCGTCCGGCTGGTTGCGCTGCAGCTCGTCGGCCGAGGCCTCCACCAGGTCGCGCGGATCCAGCCAGTCGGCGTGGGGCGCAACGACGCCCGCCTGCAGCTTGGACAGGTCGAGCAGGTTCTCGATCATCCGGTTCATGCGCGCGCTCTGGTCGGTGATCGTCTCCAGCAGCTCGCGGTCGTCCGCGTCCAGTCCGGCGTAGCGGAGGCCGCCCGCGGCCGTCGTGATCGCCATCAGCGGGGAGCGCATGTCGTGGGAGACGGCGCGCAGCAGCGCCGTCTTGAGCTCGTTCGAGCGGGCCAGCGCCTCGGCCTGCACCTGCTGCTGCAGCCGCCGCTCGCGCTCCTCGCCGAGCGCGATCAGGCCGGCCAGGCTGCGCCCGATGCGGGCCGCGGCGGGGTCGTCGAGCGCTCCCGGCGGCACATCGATCAGGCGCAGCTCGCCCATCCAGCGGCCGTTGAAGTCGAGCGTCAGCACCGAGCGGCGCCGTTCCGGCGGCGACGGCGACCCGCGGTGGATGACGCCGTCGGCGGCGCCGAGCGCCCGCGAGGCCTGGCTGGCCAGCGTCGGCAGCACCGCGGCCAGCTCGTCGGAGTCGGCGATCAGCGTTGCGAACGACTCGCTGAGACGGGCCTCCGCCGCCCGCCGGGCGGCCTCGTCGCGCTCGCGGCGCGCCCGCGAGGCAAGGTTCGACGTGACCAGCGCGGTCAGCACGAACGCGGCCAGCGCCGCCCAGTCGCTGGACGAGTTGATCACCAGCGTGTGCTGCGGGGGCAGGAAGAAGAAGTTGAAGGCGAGCGCCGAGGCCAGGCTGGTGGCGAGCCCCCACCAGAGGCCGTAGATCGACGACACGCCGAGCACGCCCACCAGGTAGATGACGCCGCCGGCCTCGTAGGGCACCGTGGGCGTGACCAGCGCCACCATCGCCGTCGAGGCCGCCACCAGCAGCAGCGCCGTGGCCGGGGCGGCCAGCCGCGACCCCGCCAGCTCCCGCGCGCGCGATCCCGTCAGGGCGGGTCGTGCAGGCGTGCGGTCGCGCTCGGTCAGCGTCATGCCTGGATTGTGGCAGGTGGCGCGCCGGACATGCCGGAGAGACGGTGCGGGCCGGAGGGGTATGGGCGATGCTGGGATCGAACCAGCGACCTCCCGCGTGTGAAGCGGGCGCTCTCCCGCTGAGCTAATCGCCCCGGGTGGAGCAGTCTACTGGCTCGAGCGAGTGCGAACTGCGGGTGCTGGGATCAGCCCTCGGTGCCGTTCGCCAGCGGCTCCGGCTCGGCCAGCTGGCGGATCGGGGCACGCTCGTAGCTGCGGGCGGCGGCCCGCACGCAGCTGCCGGTGTCGGCGAACAGGTCGTCGATGGTGACGCCGAAGGCGTGTGCACAATCGCGCACCGTGCGCGACCGCGGCTCCGAGCGGCCGTTCAGGATGTTCCACAGTCCCTGGGGCGACAGTCCGATGTAGGCGGCGACCTCACGCTGGAGCAGGTCGTGCATGCCCACCAGATGCCGCAGGTTCGTTCCGATCGCATGCTCTGGCACTGGCTGATAGCTCCCTCGGTCGGTTGCCTCTTGACGAGTCATTGAGACAAGGGTACTTTGCGGTAGTCAACAAAGTCAATAGACAAAGGGGACAAGTTGTATAGAATACAAATTCGAGCGGCGGTGGCGGTCGCAGCGGTGTCGCTCGCGGCGCTCGCCGCGGGCTGTGGCAGCAGCAGCAGCGCTGCCACAGACGGTGGAACCGGAGGCGGGGCCTGCACTCCGGCGAAGTCTCCCGTGATCACGCTTGCCGCCTACAGCAACCCGTACGACGCGTACGGCAAGCTGACGTCCATGTTCGCGTCGGAGTGGAAGGACGCGCACAACGGCCAGAGCCTGATCTTCCAGATGTCCTTCGGCGGGAGCACCACCCAGGCCCAGAACATCGTGAACGGCTTCCCGGCGGATGTCTTTGCCGCGTCAACGGCGACCGACGTCGAGCTGGTGCAGAAGGCCGGCCTGATCACCCATGACTGGAAGCAGGAGCAGGACGGGTCGATCGTGGCCACCTCGGTTGTCGGATTCATGGTGCGGCCGGGCAACCCGAAGGGCATCCACAACTGGAACGACCTGACCAAGTCGGGGCTTCAGATCCTGACGCCCGATCCGCAGCAGAGCGGCGGCGCGCGGTGGAACATCGTCGGCGCATACGGTGCGGCGATGCGTGGGCACGTTCCCGGGTACACGGCGAACGATTCGGCCAGCGCGGAGAAGCTGCTTGAAGGCATCTTCAAGAACGTGACCGTGCTCGACAAGAGCGCCAACGATTCCTTCAAGAACTTCGAGTCCGGAAACGGCGACGTTGCGATCACCTACGAGAACCAGGCGCTCGCCGGCATCGCGGCGGGGAGCAAGGATCAGTTCGTGATCCCGCCGTCGACCGTCTCGATCCAGACGCCGACCGTGGTGGTCGACGCGAATGCGGAGAAGCACTGCGTCGCGCCGATCGCGGCCGCATTCGTCAAGTACCTGCACACGCCCGAGGCGCAGGACGTCTTCCAGTCGGTGGGCTACCAGCGGCCGATCAGCGTCGCTGACGCCAAGAAGGGCAACGGCTCTGAGTACCCGCCGGTCCAGGACCTGTTCACCACGGACGACCTGGGCGGCTGGGACAAGCTGACGAGCGACACCGTGTTCGGCCCGAGCGGGGCGTTCACCAAGGCGTTCCAGGCAGCGAAGGGCTAGCACCATCGCGGTACAGGCGACAGTTCAGCGGCGGTCCAGCGCTCGCTCCCGGCTTCGGCCGGGGGCGGCGCTGGGCCGCTGGTCGCTTCGTGGGACGGCGTTCCTCTACCTGGGCCTGTTCATCCTGCTGCCGGTGGCGGCGGTGCTGCAGAGCGGGTTCGGCAACGGCCTGGGCAACCTCCAGGACGCGCTGAACTCGTTTGGCGCCCAGAACGCGATCAAGCTGACCCTGATGATGGCCTTTCTGACGGCGATCATCAACGGCGTGTTCGGGACGCTGCTCGCGTACATCTTCGTCCGGGTGCCGTTTCCCGGGAGAGACCTGCTCTCGACCGTGGTCGACCTCCCGTTCGCGGTGCCCACGCTGGTCGCAGGAGTCATGCTCGTGGCGTTGTACGGCCCTCACTCCACCGTCGGTGGCTGGCTCGAACGCCACGGCATCCACATCATCTTCGCGCCGCTCGGCATCCTGCTGGCGCTGCTGTTCGTGACCCTGCCGCTGGTCGTGCGAAGCGTGCAGCCGGTGCTGATCGAGCTGGACACGGCTGAAGAGGAGGCTGCACGGGTGCTGGGAGCCGGCGGCTTGACCACGTTTCGCAAGGTCGTGTTTCCGGCGCTGCGCCCGGCCATTACGGCGGGGGCGTTGCTGGCGTTCGCCAGGAGCCTGGGAGAGTTCGGCGCGATCGTATTCGTGTCGGGCAACATCCCCAACAAGACGCTGACCGCGCCGGTCTTGATCACCCAGCTGCTCAACCCGACGACCTTCGGTGCCGTCGCCGGCCCCGGCGAGGCGGCCGCGGTGTCCTCGCTGCTGTTCCTCTTCTCGTTCGTGCTGGTGCTGATCACGGAACGGGTCAGCTCGCATTCCCTGCAACGGGCGTCGGAGCTGTGAGCACCATCTCCACCTCAGCCAGGGCAGACCGGCGCAAGGCGCGGCTGTGGCGGGCGCTGATGCTCTCCGTCGCGCTGCTGTACGTGGCCGTGCTGCTGCTCGCGCCGCTCGGGGGGATCATCTACTACGCGCTCAAGGAGGGCCTGGGCGAGGTCGGTCACACGTTCCGCCAGTCCGACGTCCGGCACGCGTTCTACCTGACCGCCATCATCATGGTGGTGACGGTGATCGTCACGACCTTCTTCGGTATCATCGTCGCGCTGGTGCTGGCACGCGACCGGTTCGTCGGCAAGCGTCTGGTGTCGGCCCTGGTCGACCTGCCGCTGGCCGTCTCACCCGTGATCGTCGGGCTGATGGCCGTGCTCCTGTTCGGCCGAGGTGGGTGGTTCGAGCCCTTCTTCGCCGCGCGCGGCATCCAGGTCATCTTCGCGCTGCCCTCGATGATCCTGGTCACGATCTTCATCTCGATCCCGTTCGTGATCCGCGAGGTCGTGCCGGTGCTCCAGGAGCTTGGCATGGAGGAGGAGCAGGCCGCCTGGACGCTTGGCGCATCCCGGCTGCAGACGTTCCGTCGCGTGACGCTTCCCAACATTCGCTGGGGGCTGCTGTACGGCATCGCGCTCTCGGCTGCACGGTCGATCGGCGAGGTGGGAGCCGTGCTGATCGTCAGCGGTTCGCTGCAGGGCCAGACCGAGACCGCGACGCTCTACATCCTGCGCGCCTTCGACCAGTACCAGGAGCAGCAGGCATATATCGTGGCGCTCACGCTGGCCAGCTTCTCGATCGTGATGCTGATCGGGATCGAGACGTTGAAACGCAGAGCTTCGAGGGAGGCGGGTTAGGTGGCGGGCAGTATCCAGGTGAGAGGGCTGACAAAGTCGTTCGGCAGCTTCCGTGCCGTGGACGACGTCACGTTCGAGGCGGCGGAGGGGACGATCACGGCGCTGCTCGGTCCCAGCGGTTCGGGGAAGAGCACGGTGCTGCGGATGATCGCCGGTCTGGAACAGCCGGACGCCGGCAGCGTGTGGGTCGCGGGCGAGGAGTTGACCGAGGCGAGCGTTCAGGATCGGCGGCTCGGCTTCGTGTTCCAGCACTACGCGCTGTTCCGGCACATGACGGTGCGCAAGAACGTCGCGTTCGGCCTTTCGGTACGGCGTGTCGACAAGGGGACGCAGCGCGAGCGAGTCGACGAGCTGCTCGAGCTGGTCGGCCTGGCCCCGTTCGGCGACAGGTATCCCGACCAGCTCTCCGGCGGCCAGCGCCAGCGCGTGGCGCTGGCACGGGCGCTCGCGCCCCGGCCCCAGGTGCTGCTCCTGGACGAGCCGTTCGGTGCGCTTGACGCCCGCGTCCGGCAGGAGCTGCGAGCGTGGCTCGACCACCTGCACCGGGAGCTCGGCGTGACCAGCCTGTTCGTCACCCACGATCAGGAGGAGGCCCTCGAGCTGGCCAACGAGATCGTGGTCATGAACCACGGCCGCGTGGAGCAGGTCGGCCCGGCCGACGCGATCTACAACCAGCCCGCCACGCCGTTCGTGGCCGCGTTCGTCGGCGCCTCGAACGTCCTGCGTGGGACGGTCTGGGAGCGGCACGTGCATTTCGGCCATTCCATCGTGGCCGGGGCGCACGAGATCCCCGACGGCGCCGAGGCGATCGCCTACATCCGCCCGCACGACATCGAGATCACCGGTGAGGCGGGTTCCACCTCCTTCCCGGTCGCGGTCGAACGGCGTACCGACATGGGGTGGATGTCCAAGCTCCACCTCCGGCTCGAGGACGGACAGCCACTGGTGGCCCAGCTCCCCAACGAGGAGATCGTCGGTGTCGAGGCCGGCCAGCGGCTGTTCGCGAACCTGCGAAATCCGAAGGTGTTCGCGGCCGACCGGGCAGATGACGAGTCCGCCACGGTGCCCGGGGCAATCGTCGCTCCAGCTGAGACTGAGACCCAGACCGAAGCCCAGGTCTAGGCCCTGGATGGTTGGCTCCACGAGCTACGCGGCGCTGGATCTGGTCTGGGACACGCTGGACGCCACGATCGTCCTTGGCCAGGACATGCCCAGCCTGCCCTGCGGACGCTAGCGTCGTCCGGCGCGCCCCATCCTGCGCCCAGCATCCACGCATCCCGTGGAACCAACCATCTACTCGTACTGCAGCGCCTCCAGCACGTCCAGCCGCGCCGCACGCCGGGCGGGCAGGATCGCCGCCAGCACGCCCGCCAGGGCAGCCACGATCAGCACCACGATGATGAACGAGACCGGCACCGAGAACTGGATGCCCTGGTCGCTCAGGCCCTTGGTCAGGATCCAGCCGAACACGAGGCCGACGCCGACGCCGATCAGGCCGCCGATCACCGAGGTGATCACGCTCTCGTAGCGCACCATCCGCCGCAGCTGCCGGCGGGTGGTGCCGACGGCCCGCAGCATGCCGATCTCGCGGGTGCGCTCGAACACCGACAGCGCCAGAGTGTTGATGATGCCGACCAGCGAGATGATGCCGATCATCGCCAGCAGCACGTACAGGAACGTCAGGAAGCCGTTCACCTGGCTCTCGGTGTGCTGCTTGTACTCGGCGTTGGTGCGCACCGTCGCCACCGGGAACTGCTTCAGCGCGGCGGCCACCTGGGCCTTGCCCTGGTCGAGGTTGACACCGGGCTTGAACTTGACCAGGAGCACGCCGGGGTCGCTGTTGGTCGTCCAGGTGTCGAAGGTCGACGTCGGGATCGAGATGCCGGTCATCAGCACCGGGTCCTTGTACTGGCCGACCACCTTCAGGGTCAGCTTGTTGCCCTCGATGCTGGTGATCTGGAAGTGCTGGCCGATCTTCAGGTGGTGTGACTTCGCGAACTGCTCCTCGATCAGCGCCTGGTCGCCCTGGAAGTGCCCCAGCAGCGCGTCCGACCCGCCCTTCTGCCAGTCGAACTTGTAGAGCTGCGGGAAGTCCAGCGGATCGATGCCGTTGACCGTGTCGATCCCGCCGTGGTTGATCTTGGCGTCGGTGAACTGGATGCCGGTCGCGGTCTGCACGTCGGGCACCGCCTGTGCGGCCGGCACGGCCTCGGCCGGGATCGGCGAGAAGCTGTCCGACTGGATGATCAGGTCGCTCGTGATGGAGTTGTCGAGCGCGCCCAGGAACGAATCCTTGAACCCGTTCACGAACACCGCCACGAACACGACCAGCGCAACGCCGATCATCAGCGACGACGAAGTGACGGCCGTGCGGGCCGGGTTGCGGGCGGTGTTCTCACGCGCCAGCTGGCTGGTCAGCGGCGAGGGCCGCTCCGGCGGCCACTCGGTCTCTGTGCGCCGCCAGATCCGGAACACGGCGTAGATCGAGAGCGCCGCCGACACCAGCAGGCCGAACAACGCCAGCGGAGCGGAGATCAGCGCCAGGATGCCGCAGACCATGGCGCCCAGCAGCATGAACAGGAGGAACGCCAGCACGTAGGAGACGACGCGGCGCACGACGTACCATGCTCGCCCCAGCCCCGGCACGCGCAGGATCTGCGTTCCGATCCAGTCTCCGAGGCGGATCAGCAGCCCCAGCGGCACGCCGATCACCTCCGCCAGCGGCTGCACCACGTAGGACGACAGCATCGCGACCGCGAGGAAGCAGAGGATCGCGCCGCCCGCCATGCTGAGCAGGACGCTGGGCGTGCTGCCGAGTCCAAACAGCGCGTGCACGATCCCGCCCTTGTCGAACACGCCGTCCACCAGCAGGCCCAGGCCGACCGCGCCCATCAACGATGCCAGCAGGCCGCGGTGGCGGGCCATCCACGACGGCGGCAACTCGGCGCCCTCGCGCAGCGCCGCGATCGGGGGCACGCGCGTGGCCCGGAAGGCCGGCCCGATCGCCGCCAGCATGGCGACCAGCGTGCCCACGAGCAGCGGCAGCCAGATCGTGAGCGGCTTCAGGGTGATCGCCGACGTGGGCAGCCCCGATCCAGACCTGTCGAACAGCGTGTCCAGCAGCTTCGCGAAGCCGATGCCGACCACGATCCCCGACAGCGACGCCAGCAGGCCGACCACCAGCGCCTCGATCAGCACCGAGCGCAGCACCTGCCGGCGGCTGGCGCCGATCGTGCGCAGCAGGGCGAACTCGCGGCTGCGCTGGGCGACCGTGATCGAGAACGTATTGAAGATGATGAAGGCGCCCGCGAACACGGTGGCGCCCGCGAACGCCAGCAGGAGCGGCGTCAGGAAGTCGTTGATGCCGCTGGCCACCTGGTTGGCCTGCTCCTTGGCCGCCTCGGGGCCGGTCTGCACCTTCACGAAGTGGGGCACCGCCGCGATGATGCGCTGCTTCAGCTCCTGCTGGCTGACGCCCGGATCGGCCTTGACCGAGATCGTGGACGTCTGATCGACGCGGTCGTACCACTGCTGGGCGTCCTCGAACGTGGTGCCGACGATGGTGGCGCCGCCGATCGACGAGGCGGTGCCGAGGTTGAAGATGCCCACGATCGTGACCGGCTTGAGGCCGATCGCGGTGGCCAGCTGGACGTGCTGGCCGACCTTCAGATGCTTGTCGTCTGCCAGCTTCGAGTTGACCACGACCTCGCCCGAGGCCGTGGGCGCGTGGCCGGCGGAGAACGTGTAGGGGTTGAACGTGTCGGACAGGCTCGAGATCACCAGGCTAGGCGCGCCGCTGCTCGAGCCGGCGTACTTGCCGTTCACGACCAGGGCGCCGGCCGCCTGGATCTGTCCCTCCGCCTTGGCGACGCCGTCGACGCCGGCGATCGTGCCGATCAGCGACGCGGGCAGCGGGCCAGGCTGGGCGCCGTTGTTGCTGGTGAAGGCCGTGCGCTTGGAGGCCAGCACGTCGGTCTTCTCGAGCCCCGTCTGGAAGATGCTGTCGAACGCGCCCGTGATCTGGTCGCGGACGACGAACGTGCCCGCGATCATGGCCGTGCCGAGGACGATCGAGATCGCCGTCAGGATGGCGCGGGTCTTGCGGCCCCACAGGCCTCGCAGGGCGACCAGTGTCACTGCCCGGACACCTCCGCCATGGCCGTCAGCACGTCCTGCTCGCTGGCGCGGCCCTGGTCGCGCACGATAAGGCCGTCGGCCAGGAACAGGATGCGGTCGGCCATCGCCGAGGCGCGGGCGTCGTGGGTGACCATCACGGTGGTCTGCCCGTAGCTCTCGACCGCCTCGCGCAGCAGCACCAGGATCTCCTCGCTGGTGGTGGAGTCGAGGTTGCCGGTGGGCTCGTCGGCGAACATCACCGTCGGCCGTGAGACCAGCCCGCGGGCGATCGCCACGCGCTGCTGCTGGCCGCCGGAGAGCTGCGCCGGGCGGTGGGTGCGGCGGTCGGAGAGGCCGACCTTGCTGATCACCTCGTCGACCCATCCGGTCTCGGCGTCGCGCCCCGCGATCCGCAGCGGCAGCACGATGTTCTCTTCGGCCGTCAGCATCGGAAGCAGGTTGAAGAACTGGAAGATGAAGCCGATGTGGCGACGCCGCAGCAGCGTCAGCTCCTGGTCGCCCATCGAGGTGATCTCCTGGCCGTCGATCGAGACGCTGCCGGTCGTGGGCCGGTCGAGCCCGGCCAGGATGTGCATCAGCGTCGACTTGCCGGAGCCGGAGGGGCCCATCACGGCGGTGAACTGGCCGGGCGGGATCTCGAGGTCAACGCCGCGCAGCGCCTGGACGATGGTGTCGCCCTCGCCGTAGTCGCGGGTGACGTCGTGGGCGGCCACGACCATCGTGGTGGCACTGGATTCGGCTGATGCGCTCAATTCATCCTCCCGGAGGTTCATCGTCACCGCATGGTCGTGCGTGCGCCCGGCGTTCGCGGGTGGGGTAGCCCGCGAGCAGGGTGCGGCTAACCGTACGTTCAGCTGGGCTGGTCGGCCAGCCGTGCCGCCTCGCTCGTGCAGATCTCGAGTAACAGACGGTACAGGTCGGCCAGCCGCTGTTCGGACAGCGGCCCGGTGTTGGTGGTGTTCAGCTTCTCGATCAGTGTCTGCTCTCGGGCGGGATCGCGCATCGGGTAGCCCTGCTCGCGCTTGTGCCTGTGCAGCTCTGCTACCAGCGTCACCCGCCGGTTGACGGCGTCCAGGATCTCGGCGTCGACGGCGCTGATGCGCTCGCGGTAGCTGGCGACGACCGGATCCTGGGTGGCATCCATCGCCTGCGAGTCTACCGGCAGCCGTGCGGACTCTGCCGCTAGTGGGACACGGTCGCCAGGGCTAGCAGGATCCCCAGCAGGTTGATGGTGGCGTGGGTGGCAACACCCGGCCACAGCGAGTCGGTGCGGCGGCGCAGCTCGCCCAGCAGCAGCCCGGCGATCAGCACCTGGATCAGCAGCTCCGGCAGGCCGTGCGCCAGCGCGAAGAAGACCGCGCTGCCGGGGACGGCGTAGCGGCCCAGCGTGGCGAACGTGAGCCCGCGGAACAGCAGCTCCTCCCCCAGCGGCACCAGCAGGCCCAGCACCAGCAGCGCCAGCGCCAGCACCAGCCACTCGTTGCCGTGCGGCGAGCGGGTCGGCGTCAGCCCCTGGTCGCGGTCGCCGTGCAGGAACGGGTCGAGCGCCAGGCTGACGGCCGACACCACCACCACCACGCCGGCCGACATCAGCGCCGCCTGGCGCAGGTCGCGCGGCCGGCGCAGCGCCAGCGCCTCGCGCACGTTCGTGCGCGCGAACCAGGCCGCCATCACCGAGTAGCCGCCGAATGCGATCGCCGAGACCAGCGCAGATGCCACCACGGACCCCTGGTAGACGCCGTTTCGCATGTCCGAGGGCGAGGTGGTGTTGATCGCGATCAGGTTGAGCGCGATCAGCGCCGCGGGTGGCGCCAGCCACCACGGGGAGATGCGCGGGCCGTCGTTCATGCCAGCAGCGGCTCCAGTTCGAGCAGCGACGAGATCGTGCCGGCCGCCGGCGCGCGGCTGCGGTCGACGATCACCACGTCGATGCCGGCCGCGCGCGCCCCCTCGCCGTCCAGCTCCGGCGTGTCCCCCACGTGGAGCGCCGCCGCGGCGTCCACCTCCAGCCGCCGCAGCGCCAGCTCGAAGATGGCCGGGTCGGGCTTTGCCGCGCCGCTCGTGGCGGAGTCGACCACGACGCCCACCTCGATGCCGGCCGACCGCAGCGCGCCCGGTAGCGAGCAGTCGCCGTTCGACACGACGGCCGTGGCCAGTCCCCGCTCGCCCACCATGCGCAGCGCCGGCGTGGCGTCGGGAAAGGCGCGAAACGCGATCGCATCCGACAGCACCTCCAGGGCGGTGACCTCGTCGGCCTCGAGCCCCAGCCTGTCGAGCACGATCGCCGCGCACTCCCGCTGCAGGTGAAGCAGGGTGGCCTGGTCGCGCGCCGCACCGCAGTGAGCCGCGTAGTACGTGAGCTCGGCGCGCATCGCCTCCGCCGCCAGCTCGTGCGAGATCTCGCTCCCGAGGCGCTTGCGCGCGGCGGCCTGCAGCCTGGCTGCGGGGCGGTCGAGCTCGATCAGCGTGCCGAACGCGTCGAACAGCACCGCCCGGTACCTGCTCACTGCGGAACGGTCGCGTCCGGATGCAGCGCCTTGGCGATCTGCGCCAGCGCCACCGCCACCCGCGGTCCGTCCTCGTTCAGCACCGAGGCCGGCAGCTGGATCACCCGTTTGTTCACGACCGCCGGCATCGTGCGGGTGGCCTTGTGCTTGCGCAGATCCGACAGCATCGCGCCCTGACCCTGCTCCGACAGGTACACGTCGGGCGCCAGCCCCG
>DASUHV010000323.1:0-7411 GCA_036273355.1 Gaiellales bacterium | reverse complement strand
ACCGTCGTCACGCTGTGTCCTCGGTCGCGTCAATACGACCGGTATTGACGCTCCCTGCGTCCTTGCGGGACTCGGTTCTCGCCGTCCAGGACATCACGGAGATACCGATCAATCATCTAGATTCCACCTGATGGATCGCATCACCGCAGCCTGCGTCCAGTTCTCGGCCTCACGCGACAAGGCCGAGAACATCGCCCGCATGGCCACGCTGGTCGAGGAGGCCGCCGCCCGCGGCGCCCGCCTGGTGCTGCTGCCCGAGAAGTGGAACGCCATCGCCGACGGCCGCGAGCTGCTCGCCTACGCCGAGTCGCTCGAGGACGGCGGTGACACCCTCGACGCCTTGTCGGAATGGGCGCGCCGCCTGCAGCTCGACCTGATCTGCGGCTCGATCGCGATCGCCGACGGCGACCGCGTCGGCAACGTCTCGATCGCCTTCTCTCCCGACGGCGAGCGCGTCGCCGCCTACACCAAGATCCACCTGTTCGACGTCGACGTGGGCGGCATCAGCTACCGCGAGTCCGACGGCACCGCCCCCGGCGGCGAGCTGGTGATGGCGAGCATGTCCGGCCTGCCGGTCGGCCTCTCGGTCTGCTACGACCTGCGCTTCCCCGAGATGTACCGCGCTCTGGAGCAGGCCGGCGCGCTGGTGCTGACTGTGCCGGCCGCCTTCACCCTGGTCACCGGCATGGCCCACTGGGAGCCGCTGCTGCGCGCCCGCGCGATCGAGAACCAGGCGTTCGTGATGGCCGCCAACCAGCACAGCGATCCCGGCGGCTACGGCATGCCGCGCTTTGGCCACAGCATGATCATCGACCCCTGGGGGACCGTCATAGCTCAGGCGGGGCCCACCGGTGACGGCGTGATCGTGGCCGAGCTCGACCTGGCCGCCCAGCGTGAAACGCGCAGCACCCTGCCGGCGCTCGACCATCGCCGGCCCGATGCCTACAGGATGACCGATACGGCTTTCGCGCCATATGAAGGAGGCCCATAGTTGGTGACGAATCCTGGCAGCAGCTATGGGCACCACCGTTGTCAACGCTCCCCCCGCTGAACCCGACATCGTGATCGCGCCGCCTCGGTGCATGTTCGCCGTCCAGGTTCGCTACCAGCACTCGGACTGGGTCACGCTGGCCACCCTCAGCCACCGCCGCACCGCGCTGCGCGCGGCCGCAACGGCCTATCGCGATGCCGTGTCGCCCGAGGGCTCATCGCCCTACCAGGTACGCCTGGTAGAGGTCTGAGCACCACTCGCTAGGCCGTCGCCTCCGGCTCTTCCTGGCCGATCACGCCCTGGTCGGTGAACCACGTCCGCACCGCGTCCATGAGCGCCTTGGGCTGCTCGATGTGCGTCATGTGCGCCGCCTTCTCGATCACCACCAGCCGCGATCCCGCCACCTCGTCGTGGATCTCCTGGGAGCGCGCCAAAGTGCACGTGCGGTCGTAGCGGCCCGTCACGATCAGCATCGGCTTGGAGATCCACCGCAGGTGGTCGACCCACTCGAAGCCGCCGTAGCCGTTCTTCGCGAAGTGCGCCAGCACCTCCGGTGAGTAGACGGTCTCGTCCTTCTCGGTGAACGTGCGGTATGCATCGCCCATCTCCCAGAAGTGGAACGGCATCTGCGACGTCATGATGTCGCGGAACTCGGCCACCGTCGACACGTTCGGCTCGGCGTCCCACGACCGCTTGATCTGCTCGCGCATCGCGGCCGGCTCGAACCGCTCGATCTCGCGCTCGACGTCGGCCGCCAGCGCCTCGCTGGACGCCGCGCCGCTGGAGATCACGTACTGGCCGGCCGTGCCGCGCTCGAGCGCGTGCGCCAGCGACACGATCGCGCCGAACGAGTGCCCGTACAGGGAGAACCGCTCGAGCCCCAGCGCCCGCGCCAGCCGGTCGACGTCCTGCGCGAACACCTGGATCGTGAGCGACTGCGGGTCGACCCGCTCCGACCCGCCCTGGCCGCGCATGTCCACGTAGATCATCCGGAACCCGGCCCCGGCCAGCGGGTCCAGCCACGGATGCAGCTCGTGGTGATCGAGCCCCGGCCCGCCGTGCAGCAGGATCAAGGGATGCCCGCTGCCGACCTCGGCGATGTTCAGCGAGACGCCGTCGTCCAGCTCGACCAGCCGCTGCGTGGCCTCAGCCATTCAGCTTCCGGTACCCGAGTGCGTGCTCAGCCTGCATCATCTTGTGGATCTGCGTCGTGCCCTCGTAGATGATCGGGGCGCGCGAGTTGCGGAAGTACCGCTCGACCGGGTACTCCGCGGAGTAGCCGTAGGCGCCGTGCACCTGGATCGCCAGGTGGGCGGCCTTGAACGCGCTCTCCGTCGCCTGCCACTTGGCCAGCGAGGTTTCCCGCGTGTTGCGGACGCCCTTGTTCTTGAGGTAGGCCGCCTGCATCACCAGCAGCCGGCTGGTCTCGTAGCCCATCACCATGTCGGCGATCATGTCCTGCACGAACTGGTACTTGCCGATCTCCTGGCCGAACGTCTTGCGCTCGTTCGCGTACTTGACCGACGCCTCCAGGCACGCGCGGACGACCCCCACGGCGCCGGCCGCCACCGTGAACCGTCCCTGGTCGAGCGAGTGCATCGCGATCTTGAAGCCCTCGCCCTCGGCGCCCACCAGGCTCTCGGCGGGCACCTGCACGTTGTCGAAGAACAGCTCGCCGGTCGATCCGGCCCAGATTCCCAGCTTGTTCGGGATCCGCCGGGCCTCGATGCCGTCCCAGTCCAGCTCGATGATGAACGCCGAGATGCCCTTGTGGGCCGCGGACGGGTCGGTCTTCGCGAACACCAGGCAGTAGGCCGCCTCGGTCGCGTAGCTGATCCAGCTCTTCTGGCCGTTCAGCAGGTAGGTGCCGTCGTCCTGCTTGATCGCCGTGGTCAGCATGGCCGCCACGTCCGACCCGGCGGCCGGCTCGGTCAGCCCGAAGCAGCCAAGCTTCTCGCCCTTGGCCATCGGCACCAGGTAGCGCTGCTTCTGCTGCTCCGTCCCGAACCTGTAGAGCGACAGCGAGTTCAGCCCGACGTGCACCGAGATCAGCGTGCGGAACGCCGACTCGCCGCGCTCGATCTCCTCACAGATCAGTGCCTCGGAGACGTAGTCGAGTCCGGAGCCGCCGTACTCGGTCGGAATCACGGGGCCCAACAGGCCCAGCTCGGCCATGCCCTCGATGATGCCCATGTCGAGGTGGTGGTTGATGTCGTTCTCCTGCGCGACCGGCATGATGCGGCGATCCACGAACTCGCGCACCGTCTCCTGGATCGCGAGCTGCTCGTCGGTCAGATCGAGGTTCAAGACCACTCCTTGGAAGCTTTCGGCAAATCGGTTAGATCCTAGGGCGTGGCGGTGCGTCCACGCGTCAGCTGGCCGAGGGCAGCCGGCCGCCCGGCTCCCGCTTGGCGCTGTACATCGACTCGTCCGCCGCCCGGAACAGCGACTCCGGGTCGGTGCCCTGCTCGGGGTAGACGGCGACGCCGAAGCTGATCGTGAGCTGGGTCAGGAGCTCGTCGCCGCTGCCCAGCATGGCGTCGTGGATCCGCTCGGCCACGGCGCGCGCCTCGTCGCTGCCGACCTCGGGCAGGATCAGCGCGAACTCGTCGCCGCCGATCCGGTAGACCCCATCCACCTCGCGGCGGCCGTCCATCAGCACCCGGCCCACCGACTCCAGCGCGCGGTCGCCCGCGGGATGGCCGCGCCGGTCGTTGACCTGCTTGAACCCGTTGACGTCGCCCACGAGCAGCGCGAACCGCCGTCCGTAGCGATCGGAGCGGGACGTCTCGAGCTCGAGCTGGCGCACGAAGCTGCGCCGGTTCCGGAGCCGCGTGAGCGGGTCATGGTCGGCCAGGAACTCCATCTCCTCGAACTGCGCGGCGGCGTCCAGCGCGGTGGTCGCCTGGTTTGCGAACACGCGCAGGGCCTGCAGGCGGGCCGGCGACGGCACCAGCAGGTCGACCGGGTCGTCCGCCCAGATCAGTCCGATCAGCTCGCCGCTGCGCCCGTACAGCGGCACGATCAGCCAGTGGTCGTCCCAGGCGTGCGGGCCCTTGCCGCAGCGCTGCGAGCTGTACGTGTCGGCCTCGGGCCGGACGCGGGCGCGAGCCTGTTCGCTGGTCAGCAGGTAGCAGCCCTGCGTCTCGAACTCCGGGACGAGCAGCACCGCGATCTCCGCCAGCGTAAAGCTGCTGTGGACGGCCGGGTCGTCGAGCTCCCACCCGTAGGCGGCGCGCGGCTCGAGGTCACCGGTGTCGGGGTCGGGCAGGTCGACCGAGACCGTCTCGAACCCCAGCGCGTGGTGGATGCCGTCGCAGACCGCCTGCAGGATCGCGTCGATCGCGAACGTCTCGGTCAGCCGCGAGGACACCCGCAGCAGCTGCTCCAGCGCGTTTCGGTGCCGCGACGACTCGGCCGACTCCTGGGCGCTCTGGATCGCCAGCGCGGCGTGTGAGGCCAGCGCCACCAGCACGTCCAGCTCCTCGTCGGTGGGCTGGCGGCCGGAGACGGGCTCGTCGACAGCCATGATCCCCAGCAGCGGCCCGTCCGAGTGGTGCAGCGGCACCATCAGCGCATCCTCCGGGTGCCAGGCGTCCTGCCCGGCCTCGCGCGGCAGCTCGGGGACGTATGACCGGGGCGCCAGCTCGTCCCAGTCGAAGGTGCCGTGCGGGACGAGGTACGCGCCCCTGCGCAGGAAGCGGTCGTCGAGCACCTTGCCCCACACGTCCCAGCCGCGGGCGTCGCCCAGCAGCGTCTCGCGGGCGTGCTCGGAGCCGTGCACCGTGGTCGTGCAGAAGTCGTCCCATGCGCGCCGGTACAGGTTCAGGACCACGGTCCCGAATCCGAGCGAATCGGCGGTGGTACGGGCGATCGCCGCCAGCAGGTGATCGAGGTCCTCGTCGCTGCGGACGAGCCGGGTCACCTCCAGCAGGCCACGCAGTCGCGAAAACGCTGACAGGTGCTGGGGGTCCACGCACGCTCCGTGGGTCGGGGTGAGCACCTCTCACTCTGGCAGGTATGACGCCGCGAATCCACCCCAACCGGGGGAGATGGCCGCCAACACGCCGGTCAGGCGGCGAAGTGCGTGCGCTCGCCCGACCGCTTGGCCGCGTACATGGCCTCGTCCGCTGCCTGAAACAGCGTCTCGGCATCGTCGCCGTCGCGCGGGTACACCGCCACGCCGAAGCTGGCCCGCAGGTCCTCGAAGCGGGGGTCGTCGTTCTTGACGAGCCCGGCGCTGATCCGGTCGATCACCGCCCGCACCTCCTGCTCCTCCGTCTCGGGCAGCAGCATGGCGAACTCGTCCCCGCCGATCCGGAACGCGGCATCGGTCTGGCGCAGGGCCTCGATCAGCAGGCTGCCCATGCGCTCGAGCGCGAGGTCGCCGGCCAGGTGGCCGTGGCGGTCGTTCAGCGCCTTGAACGCGTCCAGGTCGCAGGTGACCAGCGCGAAGGGGCGGTGGTAGCGGCCCGACCGGGCGGTCTCGATCGCCAGCCGGCGCGTGAAGGCCCGCCGGTTGAACAGCCGCGTCAACGGGTCGTGCTCGGCCAGGAACCGCACCTCCTCGAAGTGCGTGGCCGAGTCCAGCGCCGCCGTGGCCTGGTTCGCAAACACGCGCAGCGCCTGCAGCAGCTCCCTCGACGGCAGCAACCGGCCGATCGGGTCGTCCACCCAGATAACGCCCATCAGGCCGCCTTCGCGGTCGTACAGCGGCACCAGCAGCCAGTGGTGCGACCAGGCATGCGGCCCCTCGCCGTTGAACACGGACGCGTAGGAGTGATAGCGCTCCGGAAGGCGCTCCCGGGCCTGTGTCCGGGTCAGCAGGTAGCAGCCCTCGATCTCGCACTCGGACACCAGCAGCGGCTCGACCAGATCGAGGGTGAGCGGCGCGTTCTCGGCGAGGTCGCTGAGGCTCCAGCCCACGGCCGATCGCGGCGTCAGGATCCCGGTGTCCGGGTTGGGCAGCTCGATGCTGACCTTCGCGAAGCCGAGCGCGTCCGAGATGCCCTCGGCCACCGAGTGCAGCACGGCGTCGATCGAGAGCGTCTCGGTCAGGCGCGACGACACCAGCAGCAGCCGCTCGAGGGCGCTGCGGTAGCGGTTCGCACGCGTGCCCTCCTGCGCGCTCTCGAGCGCCAGAGCCACGTGCTCGGCCAGCGCCACCAGCACCTCCAGCTCCTCGTCGGAGGGACGCAGCCCCGACACGGGCTCGTCCACGGACAGGATCCCCAGCAGGTGGCCGTCGGTTCGCGTCAGCGGCACGAACAGCGCGTCCTCGGGGTGCCAGTCGTTGGGATCGTCGCTGATCGGGATGTCCGGGGTGATCGACAGCATGTCGTTCTGCCAGTCGTACTCACCGGCCGGCACGAAGTAGACGCCGCCGCGCTTGAACCGGTCATCCAGCAGCGGCGCCCACGCCTTCCAGCCGCCGCGGGTGCCGAGCAGCTGTTGCACCGCCTCCTGGTTGTAGTCGCGCACCGTGGTCACCTCGAAGTCGTCCCAGGCCGGCCGGTAGAGGTTGACCACGACTACCTTGTAGCCGAGCGAGTCGGCGATGGTGCCCGCGATCGCGTTCAGCACCTCGGGCAGCGACTCGTCATCGCGCACCACGCGGGAAACGTCCAGGAGGCCGCGCAGCCGTGCCAGAGTGTCGAGGTCGTCGGAGGCCATTGCGCAAGAGTACGTGGTGGATCTTCTACCGTTTGTCGGGTCGATGCAGCTCCGTCTTGAATGGACAGCTCTGCCGGCGGCGGTGCTGGTGCTCTCGCTCGCCGGCTGCAGCGATGGCGCACGGCCGACGGCGGTAGCGCTCCCGGCGGCGGCACGGGCGCTGGCGGTCGCGCCGGACTTCGCCGGCACGCTGTGGGAGACGACCGGCCACCGCGCGTGGCGGTCGCACGACGGCGGTCTCAGCTGGAAGCGCGTGCACGGCCCGGGCGGCGGCCTCGCGGTGGCCTTCTCGGAGCGGGGCGGGGAGGTGGTCGGGCCGTACGGCGAGCAGCGCGCCGACTACGGCGGGATCGGCCTGACGCCCGCGCGCAGGACGCCGCAGTCGTTCGTATCGCTGACCACGCCCTACCATCGCACCGACCGGCTCTACGCGCTGGACATCTTCGGCCACCCCTGGGTGTCGGTCGACGCGGGCCGGCACTGGCTGCAGCTGCGGGCGGCCAGGCTGCCCAACACGGCCGTCTCCATCTCGGCGGTCCGCGGCGACGTCACTAAGCCGGACGTGATCTACGTGGCCTGCGGCGCCGGCGGCCTGTGGCGCTCCCTGGACGACGGCGCCACCTTCACGCACATGCCGGAGCCGGCGGTGGCCTACGGGGTTGCGATGACGACCGACGAGCAGAGCCAGGTGCTGGTGGCCGGCGACAAGGTCTACCTCAGCAAGGACTACGGCCGCACCTTCCTGCC
>DASUHV010000322.1:0-4990 GCA_036273355.1 Gaiellales bacterium | reverse complement strand
TCCTCCTCCTAGCACGTAACGCCGGCGCTCATTGCGCGCCTGCGTCGTGCCGACAATGATTGCGAAGATGAGCGCGAATGTCGGTGGTCAGGCGGTTCTCGAAGGCGTGATGATGCGCACCCCGTCGTCGTGGTCCGTTGCGGTGCGGCGGCCGGACGGCGGCGTCTCGTGCGTCAGCAACCCGGTCACCAGCCCCGCCTCGCGCCGCCGGTGGCTGCGGCTGCCCGTGATCCGCGGCGTCGTGGCCCTCGGCGAGTCGCTTGCCATCGGCTTCCGCGCGCTCGCCATCTCGGCCAGCGTCGCGTCCATCGAGGAGGGCGACGACGGCCAGCCCACGGGCGAGATCACCCGCGGCCAGATGATCTTCGCCTTCGCGGTCGCGATCGGCTTCACCGTGATCGTGTTCAAGGTCTCCCCGGCGATCCTGACGGAGCTGCTGCCGATCCACAACACCGGCCTGTTCGTGGTGGTCGAGGGCGTGATCCGGGTGTCGCTGCTGATCGGCTACCTGTACGTGATCGGCCTGATCCCCGACCTGAACCGCGTCTTCCAGTACCACGCGGCCGAGCACAAGGCGATCAACGCCTACGAGGACGGCGCCGAGCTGACGCCCGAGAAGGTCCAGACCTACTCCAAGATCCACCTGCGCTGCGGGACAGCCTTCCTGCTCTGGGTGATGGTGATCGCCGTGTTCGTGTTCGCGCTGGTTGGCCGCCCCGCCTGGCCGGTCCTGATCGCGTCGCGGGTGCTGCTGCTTCCCGTCATCGCGGGCCTCGCCTACGAGCTGATCCGCTTCGGCGCCCGGCACCCCGACAACCCGATCGTCCGCAAGCTGCTGGCGCCGGGGCTGTGGCTGCAGTCGCTGACGACGCGCGAGCCGACGCTCGACCAGGTCGAGGTCTCGATCAACGCCCTCCGCGATGTGCTGGCGGCGGAGGAGCGGTCGCAGGCCGAGCGTGGCGTGAGCCGCGTCGAAGTCATGGCGTAGTCCCCGCTCGGTATCCTCCATTCCACCATGGAACCCCTGGTTGCCGAGATCGAACGCAGCTTCGCCGAGCTGGAACGCCAGCTGGGCGACCCCGAGCTGATCGCCGACCAGAAGCGCTACGCCGACGTCGCCCGCCGCCACAAGCAGCTGTCGCGCGCCCGCGACATGGCCCGCCGCTGGCGTGAGCTGACCGCCCAGCAGGCGGAGGCCGATGAGATGCTGACCGACGGCGACGAGGAGATCCGCGCGCTTGCCCAGGAGCAGCTGAACGAGGCCCGCACCGAGCTGCCCGAGCTCGAGGAGGAGCTGCGCGCCGAGATGCTGGAGCGCGACCCCGCCGACGACAAGGACGTGATCGTCGAGCTGCGCGCCGGCACCGGCGGCGACGAGGCCGCGCTGTTCGCGGGCGACCTGTACCACATGCTGACCCGCTACGCCGAGTCGCTCGGCTTCAAGACCGAGACCTTGACCGTGTCCGGCGGCGACGCCGGCGGCTTCCGCGAACTGGCCTTCGAGATCCGCGGCGATGCCGCCTACTCCATCTTCAAGTACGAGAGCGGCGTGCACCGCGTCCAGCGCGTGCCCCAGACCGAGTCGCAGGGACGGATCCACACCTCCACGGCAACGGTCGCCGTGCTGCCCGAGGCCGAGGACGTCGACGTCGAGATCGGCCCCAACGACCTGCGCATCGACGTCTACCGGGCCGGCGGCCACGGCGGCCAGTCCGTGAACACGACCGACTCGGCCGTGCGCATCACGCACCTGCCCACCGGCCTGGTCGTCACCTGCCAGGACGAACGCTCCCAGCTCCAGAACAAGGAGCGCGCGATGAAGATCCTGCGCGCGCGGCTGTTCGAGATGTACCGCGAGCAGGCCCAGCAGGAGGCCTCGGCGGCGCGGCTGTCGCAGATCGGCACGGGCGAGCGCAGCGAGAAGATCCGCACCTACAACTACCCGCAGAACCGCGTCACGGACCACCGCATCAACCTCACCGTGCACAACCTGGAGAGCGTGCTCGCCGGCAACCTGCAGCCGTTCACGGACGCCCTGTCGGCCGAGGAACGACGCCTGAAGCTGGCGGCAGCGGCGGCGTGATCACCCTGGCGGAGGTGCTCCGCCGCTCCACCGGCTACCTCGAGCAGCACGGCAGCCCGACCCCGCGCCTCGACGCCGAGCTGCTGCTGGCGCACGGCCTCGGCCTTTCCCGGATCGAGCTCTATACCCAGTACGAGCGGCCGCTCGACGACGATGAGCTGGCCGCCTGCCGGGAGCTGGTGCGGCGCCGCGGCCTGCGCGAGCCGGTGGCCTACGTGATCGGCAGCTGGGGCTTCCGCGGCCTCGATCTCGCGGTCGACGCGCGCGTGCTGGTGCCGCGCCCCGAGACGGAGCTCCTCGTCGACCGCTGCCTGGAGCTGCTGGAGGGCGTCGAGCGGCCGCGGGTCGTCGACGTCGGCACCGGCTCCGGCGCGATCGCGCTGTCGCTCAAGTCCGAGCGCCCGGACGCCGAGGTGGTCGCCTGCGACATCTCCCAGGATGCGCTCGACGTGGCCGCCGCCAATGCGGCGCGGCTCGACCTGGACGTCGAGCTGCACCTCTCCGACCTGCTCGCGCAGGTGCCCGGCGACGGTTTCCGCCTGGTCGTCTCGAACCCGCCGTACGTGTCGGAGCGGGAGATGGCCGACCTGGAGCCGGAGGTGGCCGAGCACGAGCCGCGGCTGGCCACCGTGGCCGGCCCGGACGGTCTCGAGGTCTACCGGCGGCTGCTGCCCGAGGCGGCGGGCCGGCTGCTGGACGGCGGCAGCCTGGCGCTCGAGTGCGGCAGCGGCCAGGCGACCGCCCTGGTCGCCGAGCTCGCGGCCGCCGGGTACGGACAGGCGGGGATCGATCCCGACCTGGCCGGCATCGAGCGGGTGGTGTGGGCGCCGTGGCGGTAGTCGTCCCGGCCGATGCCGCGCGGCTGTTGGCGGGCGGCGGCCTGGCGCTGCTGCCGACCGACACGGTCTACGGGATCGCCTGTGCCGCCGCCGACGTCGACGCATGCGGGCGCCTGTACGCGCTCAAGCAGCGGCCGGCGAGCCAGGCCACGGCCGCAGTGCTGGGCTCGGTGCCGGCGCTGCTGGAGCTGCTACCGGAGATGGGCTCGCGCGCCGCCGCCGCCTGCCGGACGCTGTTGCCCGGCCCCTACACCTTGATCGTGCCCAACCCCGCCGGCCGCCTGGCCCACCTCTGCGGCGACGCGCCCGAGCGCATCGGCCTGCGCGTGCCGCTGCTCGACCCGGGCGTCGCCCGCCTCGCGGACGGGGCCAGGGGCCTGCTCATGACCAGCGCCAACCTGCGCGGGGGGCCCGATCCGTCCCGGCTCGACCACGTGCCGGAGCAGCTCCGCACGGCGGCCGCGTTCGAGGTGGACGGCGGCCCGCTCGGCGGCGTACCGTCCTCCGTGATCGATGTCACCGGGCCGGAGCCGCGCGTCCTGCGCGAGGGCCCCGGCCTGCAACGCGCACTGGAGCTGCTGCGATGAGCGACGAGGAGACCACGCCCACCCCGATCGACCGCCTGCTCGACCAGGAGCGCCTGCTGCTGCAGCGGCTGGATCCGCACCAGGCCGAGGAGGCCGTGCGGGCGGGCGGGGTGATCGTCGACACCCGCAGCCACGAGCAGCGCGTGGCCGGTGGCATCGTGCCGGGCTCGATCCGGGTGCACCGAAACGTGCTCGAGTGGCGGGTCGATCCCAGCTCGGCCTGGTACGACGAGCGGTTCGACGTCTACTCGGGACCGGTGATCGTGATGTGCCAGCAGGGCTACTCCTCGAGCCTGGCGGCGGCCACCCTGCAGCGGCTCGGCTTCGACCGCGCCACCGACATGGTCGGTGGCTTCGAGGCCTGGGCGGCGGCCGGCCTGCCGGTGCAGCCGCTCGGGGCTGAGCCGGATGCCGGGCCCATCGAGTAGCATCGCCGCGAGCCGATCCGACGACGAAGGGGGCGGTGCCGGTGGCCACGGCCGAGCACACCTTGAGGCAGTTCCAGACGGCCGGCCTGGCCGAGACCGATCCCGCCATCGCGGGGCTGATCGACAGCGAGCTGGGCCGCCAGCGTGATCAGCTCGAGCTGATCGCGTCGGAGAACTTCACCTGGCCCGCGGTGCTGGAGGCGGTCGGCTCGGTGCTGACCAACAAGTACGCCGAGGGCTACCCGGGGCACCGCTACTACGGCGGCTGCGAGTGGGTGGACGAGGTCGAGCAGCTTGCCATCGACCGCGCCAGGGAGCTGTTCGGCGCCGACCACGCCAACGTCCAACCGCACGCCGGCGGCCCCGCCAACATGGCCGCGTACTTCGCGCTGATCGAGCCCGGCGACGCGATCCTGGGCCTGCGCCTCGACCATGGCGGTCACCTCACCCACGGTCTCAAGGTCAACTTCTCGGGCCGCCTCTACGACGTGCACCCGTACGGCGTCCGCCGCGAGGACTCGCTGATCGACTTCGATGAGGTGCGGCGGCTTGCGCACGAGGTGCGGCCGAAGCTGATCGTGGCCGGCGCCTCCGCCTACCCGCGCATCATCGACGCGGCCCGCTTCCGTGAGATCGCGGACGAGGTGGGCGCCATGGTGATGGTGGACATGGCGCATTTCGCCGGGCTGGTCGCGGCCGGCCTGCACCCGAACCCGGTGGAGCACGCCGACGTGGTCACGTCGACCACGCACAAGACGCTGGCCGGGCCGCGCGCCAGCCTGGTGCTGTCGCGCGCCGAGCACGCCAAGGCCGTCGACCGGGCCGTGTTTCCGGGCCTCCAGGGCGGCCCGCTCTGCCACGTCGTCGCGGCCAAGGCCGTCTGCTTCAAGATCGCCCAGAGCGAGGGCTTTCGCGACTACCAGCGGCAGGTGGTCACGAACGCCGCGACGCTGGCCCAGACCCTGATGGACGGCGGGCTGCGGCTGCTCACCGACGGCACCGACAACCACCTACTGCAGCTCGATCTGCGCACCACCCAGTGGTCGGGCAAGG
>DASUHV010000321.1:0-4679 GCA_036273355.1 Gaiellales bacterium | reverse complement strand
CCGGAGATCGTCGCCTTCGGCGCGGCGGGGTCGCGCGCCGAGACGGTCGCGGAGCTCGACCGGGAGCTGGCTGCGCTGACCCGGCGCGATGCCGTCCGGGCCGGCCTGGCAGACGCGCTGGTGATGCTCGCCGCCGGCCTCACCACGGCGGCCGTGCTGGCCGCGGCCGTGCAGGCACGGGCGAGCGGATCGCTCGACCCGGTGCTGGTCGCCACCGTCACGCTGCTCGCCCTGGCGGCGTTCGAGGCGGTCACGCCGATCCCCCGCGCCGCACGCGAGCTGGCCGTCATCACCGCGGCCGGGCGCCGCGTGCTCGACCTCACCTCCCGGCGCCCCGTGATCACCGATCCCGGCGCACCGCTGCCGCCGCCGCCGCGCGACGCGACGATCGAGCTGGCCGGCGTCACCGCACGCTACCCCGGATCACCACGGCCGGTGCTGGAGCAGGTCGACCTGCGGCTGGGACCGGGTGGCCGCGTGGCGCTGGTGGGCCCTAGCGGATCCGGGAAGACGACGGTCACCAACGTGCTGCTGCGGTTCCTCGATCCGGAGCAGGGCGCCCTCCTGTTCGACGGCAACGACGCGCGCGACCACCGCCAGTCGGACGTGCGCGCGATGTTCTCGCTGGCCGGCCAGGGCGCCCACCTGTTCAACTCGACGATCCGCCAGAACCTGCTGCTCGCCCGGCCGGACGCCACCGATGACGAGCTGCGCGACGTCCTGGTACGGGCACGGCTGGCGGCCTGGGTGGACGGGCTGCCGGACGGTATCGACACCCTGGTCGGCGAGGAGGGGCGCCGGCTCTCGGGCGGCCAGCGCCAGCGGCTGGTGCTGGCACGGGCGCTGCTCCGCGACGCTCCCGTGCTGGTGCTGGACGAGCCGACCGCCCATCTCGACGCCGCCACCGCCGAGGCGCTGATGGCCGACGTGTTCGCCGCCGCCGGGGACGCCGCCGTGCTGCTGATCACGCATCGCAGCGAGGGCCTGGACGCCGTCGACCAGGTGGTGGCGCTGGATGCCGGCCGGGTGACGTCGGCGGAGGCGGTTATCTAGGCGCGGTGGGAGCGTCCACCACCGCCGCGGTCTCGCCCGGCGGCGCGGTCTCGGGCCGGCCGGGCATCCGCTGCTCGTCGATCACCTGCTGCGGGCGGCTGTGACCGAGGAACGCGAAGCTCCAGGACACGAGCGCAGCGAACCGGTTCTTGAAGCCGGTCATGAACGTGATGTGCACCATCAGCCAGGCCAGCCAGCCCACGTAGCCGTGCAGCCGGATGCCGCGGAAGCTGACGATCGCGCGGCGGCGGGAGATGGTCGCCATGCTGCCCAGGTCGCGGTACTTGAACGGCTTTGCCTCCTGGCCCTTGAGCCGTCCGCTGATCGTGCGGGCCGCGTGGATGCCCGTCTGCATGGCCACCTCCGCCACCCCCGGCAGGCCGTTCAGCGCCATCATGTCGCCGACCGCGAACACCTCCGGGTGCCCGGGCAGCGTGCAGTCCGGCTGCACCGCGATGCGGCCGGCCCGATCGCACTCCGCGCCGGACGCGTCGGCCAGCATCCGGGCCAGCGGCGAGGCCGCCACGCCCGCAGCCCAGATCACCGTCCTGGAGACGATCTGCGTGGTCGACCCGTCCGCGGAACGCACCTCGACGCCCGTCGCGTCCACGTTCTGGACGATCGTCTCGGTGCGGATCTCGACCCCCGTGCGCTCCAGCTCGCGGGTGCCCGGCTGCGACAGCCGGTCGCCGAAGGTGGCCAGGATCTCCTTGCCGCCGTCGCACAGGATCACCCGCACGTCGTTCGGCCCGAACCGGCTGAAGCTGTCGCCGATGGCCCGGCGGCCCAGCTCCGCGATCTGCCCGGCGATCTCGACCCCGGTGGGGCCGCCGCCGACCACCACGAACGTCAGCCAGGCGGCGCGGGCGTCGTCATCCTCCTCCAGCTCGGCCATCTCCAGTGCGCCCAGGATCCGGGTGCGCTGCCGGACCGCGTCGTCCAGCGTCTTCATGCCCGGCGCCCACTGGGCGAACTCGTCGTGACCGAAGTACGAGCCGCCGACGCCGGCCGCGACCACCAGGCTGTCGTAGGGCAGCGTCAGCGGGCGTCCGTCCGGTTGCCGGCACTGCACCTGCCGTGCCTCCAGGTCGAACCCGGTCACCTCGGCCATCAGCACCGAGACGTTGCGGTGGCGGCGCAGCACGTCGCGCGTGGCCGGCGCGATCGCGCCCTCCGACAGGATCCCCGTCGCGACCTGGTAGAGCAGGGGCTGGAACAGGTGGTGGTTGGTCTTGTCGACCAGCGTCACGTCGACCGGGGCGCGCCGCAGGAAGCGCGCGGCGAACAGCCCCCCGAAGCCGGCTCCGACGATGACGACTCGCGAACGTTGCGGTGCGTTGGCGGCGATGCGGTGATGGTGAACCGAGTTGGGCCATACCGCTTCATCCCGGTTGGATGACGCGGCCCGATCGGCCGGGTGGCACGGTGCCCGCGTGACCACTACACAGACACTCAGCACACGCACGGGCCACGACAGCACGGCACCAGCCGGGGCGCTCGTGGTGTTCGGCATCACCGGTGATCTGGCCCGGGTGATGACGCTGCACTCGCTCTACCGCCTCGAGGCTCGGGGCCTGCTGGACTGCCCGATCATCGGCGTCGCCGCCGACGACTGGAGCATCGACCATCTCCGCAAGCACGCCCACGAGTCCATCGAGGCGACCGGAGAGACCATCGACGAGGCCGTGTTCGACCGGTTTGCCGCACGGCTCTCCTACCACCAGGGCGACTTCAACGACGCCGCCACCTACGAGCAGGTCGGGCAGGCCCTGTCGGGCATCGGGACGCCGGTCTTCTACCTCGAGATCCCGCCCTTCCTGTTCGGCCGGGTCGTGGGCGGCCTGTCCCAGGCTGGGCTGCTGGACGGCGCCCGCGTGGTCGTCGAGAAGCCGTTCGGCCACGACCTTGCGTCGGCGCGGGCGCTCGCAGCCGAGCTGCACCAGTACCTGGACGAGTCGCAGCTCTACCGGATCGACCACTTCCTCGGCAAGATGGGCATCGAGGAGCTGCTGATCCTGCGCTTCCGGAACTCGATGCTGGAGCCGCTGTGGAACCGGCAGCAGATCGCATCGGTGCAGATCACCATGGCGGAGTCGTTCGGCGTCGCGGATCGCGGACACTTCTACGACCCGGTGGGGGCGCTGCGCGACGTGGTGGTGAACCACCTGATGCAGCTGGTGTCGGCCACGGCCATGGAGCCGCTGGCCGGGACCGACGCAAAGACGCTGAAGGACGCCCAGCTGACCCTGTTCCGGGCGATCGCTCCGGCGTCACCGGCACACTACGTGCGCGGGCAGCACGACGGCTACCGCTCCATCGACGGCGTGGCCGACGACTCGTCGACCGAGACCTATGCGGCGCTGCGCCTCGACATCGACAACTGGCGATGGGCGGGCGTGCCCTTCTACATCCGCACCGGGAAGCTGCTGCCGGTGACCCAGACCGAGATGCGGCTGGTGTTCCGCAGGCCGCCGAAGCTCGGCTACGCGGAGCGTGGCAATCCAGGCCCGGAACCGAACCAGCTGGTCATGAAGCTCGACCCGTCGACCGGCGTGCGGATCGTGCTGGACGCGCACCGCGCCGACGCCACGCGGGTCGCGCCGATCACGCTGGACATGGAGTTCGGTGCTGAGGGCGGCGAGGGCCCGACGCCGTACGAGGTGCTGCTGCACGCGGCGATGCAGGGCGACAGCACGCGCTTCACCAGGCAGGACTGCGTCGAGGAGACGTGGCGGGTGATGCAACCGCTGCTGGATGATCCGCCGCCGGTGCATCCCTACGCGCCGGGGTCATGGGGCCCGAAGGCCGCCGACGACCTGATCGCCGGGCACGGCCGCTGGCACGCACCGTGGGTGGCGTCATGAGCACCGCGGCCCCAAAGCAGACCAGCGGCCAGCAGAGCGCGGCCGCACTGTCGCCGTTCCCGCCGATCGCCGACTACGCGTTCCTGTCCAACTGCCACACCGCCGCGCTGGTCGCGCCTGACGGTGCGATCGACTGGTTGTGCGTACCCAGCTTCGATAGCCAGAGCGTGTTCGGAAGCCTGATCGACCGCGGCGCCGGCACCTTCCGGTTCGGCCCGTTCGGCATCGAGCACCCCACCGCCCGCGCCTACGAGCCAGGCACGAACGTGTTCGTCACCACCTGGAAGACGCCGAACGGCTGGGTGATCGTGCGGGACGCACTCACGATGGGGCCGCGTCGCCACGAGGACCTGGTGACGCCGCACACGCGCCCGCCCACGGACGAGGACGCCGAGCACATGCTCGTGCGCACGGTCGAGTGCATCGACGGCCGGGTCGAGGTGGAGCTGATCTGCGAGCCGCTGTTCGACTACGGCCGCGTCCCCGCCCAGTGGGCGATGACAGGCGACGACGGCCAGGCCGCCGACGCCACCGGCGCGGGGCTCACGATCCGGCTGGACAGCGACTTCAACCTCGGCATCGAGGGCAACGCCGTGCGTGCACGGCACGTGCTGCACGCCGGCGAGAAGGGCTGGTGCGCCCTGTCGTGGTCCGAGCAGCTGGCCACGCCGGCCGATGACGACGACGCCGTCGCCCGCATTGATACCACCGTGCGGTTCTGGCGCAACTGGCTGGCGCAGGGACGGTTCCCCGACCATCGCT
>DASUHV010000320.1:0-21189 GCA_036273355.1 Gaiellales bacterium | reverse complement strand
GGCAAAGATCATGGCAGGCGACACCTCGGCATCGGCGCTCCTGTGGACGCATCCGGAGCTGACCGGCCGCGTCGGGTTCGACTCGCGCTACGAGATCTACTCCCAGCGCCAGCTGCTGGCCTACACCGACTGGGTGGCCGGCAACGGCTCGCGGTCGCAGTGGTCACGGGTGCTGGACGGATACGACGAGGTGCTGCTCTCGACCGCCTACCGGCAGAACGTGATCGACCGCATGCGCACGCTGCCGGGCTGGCACCGCATCTACGGCGACGCGGACGGCGTCGTGTTCGTGCGCGACGCGGCCGGCTGACGGACCTGCCGGCCGGGTGGGGGGTGTTCCGGGTGGGGGTGTCAAACACCGACGGCGCCACCGTGGCACTCCGCCACGCACCCGGCACAGGTGCGTGCGAGGCTCGTGACAGCGATTTGTGGAGAACAGCGGCTCCGGCGGATTATTGGAGTCAAACACCGACCGCGCCGTGCCGGCACTCCGGCACGCGGCTGTGACCAGCGGTTACGGAGCCGTGAACCCCCTACCGGGCGGCGTTGAACTCGGCCGCGGCCTCGGCGATGCCATCGCCGTCGCGCGGCCGGATCGCGCCCCGCACGTGCGCCATGAACCGGGCCGGCGCATCGGGATCGACACGCTTCACCCGCTCGCCGCCGGGCACGGTCAGGAGCGTCTTCGCCGCCGCCGCCCGCGCCATGAAGGTTGCCGCGGTCAGGCCGCGCACGGCCAGCTCGCCCGCGGCACCGTGGTGCTTGCGTGCGTACACGGCGCGGCTGCGCTCCATCTCGGCGATCCGCCGCTCCGGCACCCCGCCGGTGGTGGCGTTCTCGAAGTGCACCAGCGAGGCCTGCGGGAAGTACGCCGTCGCGTAGCCGGCATCGCGCAGCCGCAGGCACAGGTCGGGATCCTCCGAGTAGATGAACAGCTGCTCGTCGAAGCCGCCGACGGCGGCCAGCGCCGCGCGCCGGGCCAGGATGGCGGCGCCGCACACCCAGTCGACGCGGGCGATGCGGTCGCCGCCCGACTGGATCCAGCCGCGCCGCTGCAGCGTCACGGTCGTCAGCGCGACCCGGCCGGGCGTCGGGAAGTGGAAGGCGGACGGCTGCTGCGAGCCGTCCGGGTTCAGGATCCTCGGCCCACAGGCGCCCACCTCGCGGTTCTGGTCCATGAACCGGCACATGCGATCGAGCATGCCCTCGTGCAGGACGGTGTCCTCGTTCAGGATCAGCACGTAGCGGCCCTGCGCCCTTCTGATCGCCTCGTTGTGGTTGGCGCCGAAGCCGTGGCGCCGCTCCCGCTCCACCACCTCGACGTCCGGGTACGCCTCGCGCACCGCGGCCGCGCTGCCGTCGGTGGAGGCGTTGTCGATCACGATCGTCTGCAGGGCCGTGTCGCGCGCGGCGCCCTCGAGCGAGGCCAGGCAGCCCAGCAGCAGCTCCCGGTTGTTGGTGTTGACCAGGGAGATCGTGATGTCGGGGGTGCCGCTCACCGGGTCAGGCCGGCGGCCGCCAGCCGGTCGGCCGCGGCGTCCACCGAGTCGGTGGCCTGCTGCGTCGCGACCCAGCCCAGCAGCTCCCGCATGCCGTCGGCGAACTCGACCAGCGGCGCGTAGCCAAGCGTCTCCCGCGCCAGCGAGATGTCCGAGAAGCAGTGCCGGATGTCACCGGCGCGGAACTTGTTCACGACCTCGGGCTGCAGGTGCTCCTTGCCCAGGCCGCGGGCCAGCTCGCGGGCGACGTCGAGCACCGAGGTGGAGACGCCCGTGCCCAGGTTGACGGCGCGGTGGTCGGCGCCGCCGCCCTCGAGCGCCGCCACGCAGCCGGCCGCGATGTCGGAGACGTGCACGAAGTCGCGGCTCTGGAGGCCGTCCTCGAACACCAGCGGCGCGTTGTCGTTCAGCAGCCTGCCGCCGAAGATCGCGGCCACGCCGGTGTAGGGGTTGGACAGCGCCTGCCGGTCGCCGTAGACGTTGAAGAAGCGCATGGCCACGGTGGGCAGGCGGTGGGCACGGCCGATCGCGAGGAACATCTCCTCGTGATCGCGCTTGTTGACGGCGTAGATCGACATCGGCTGCACCGGCTTGTCCTCGCCCGTGGCCAGCGGCTCCAGCGGCCGGCCGCAGTCCGGGCAGGCCAGCTCCCACCGCCGCGCGTCCAGCTGCTCGTCGCTGCGCACCTGCGGCGCCAGCAGCCCGTGCTCGGCGCAGCGGTAGCGGCCCTCGCCGTAGATCGACATCGACGACGCCACCAGCACCCGCGCCAGCCGGTCGCGGCGCTTCGAGATCTCCTCCAGCATCACGGCCGCGCCGATCGCGTTGATCGACGTGTAGCGCTCGATCTCGTACATCGACTGGCCGACACCGACGGCCGCCGCGAAGTGCACGACGTGGTCGATGCCATCGAGCGCGGCCGCCACGGCCTCGTGGTCGCGGACGTCGCCGACGCGCAGGTCGATCTGGGGATCGAGGTAGGCGGGCCGCTCGCCCGCCGGGTGCACCTGGGGGTCGAGGTTGTCGAGCGCCCGCACCTCGTGGCCGCGCGCCAGCAGGGCGTCGGCCAGGTGCGATCCGATGAAGCCGGCGCCACCCGTGATCAGGACTCGCATGGGGCCGGATGTTACCGGCCTCACATTCGGCGGGCGTTCAGTCCGAGTTAACCCGGCCCCGCCACGTAGCGCACCATCCGGCGGCCGTAGGCGTCGAACTCGCCGTCGTCCCGCATGCCGATCTTCTGCATCACCCGCACCGAGGGAGCGTTCTCCGGGTAGGACAGCGCCACCACACGCTCCAGCCCGAGCGGGCCGAAGGCAACATCCAGGCAGGCGCGGCCGACCTCGGTGGCGATGCCGCGGCCCCAGGCGTCGCGCACCAGCTCGTACACCACCTCCACCTCGGGTCCGGTCAGCTCCACCAGCACCAGACCGGCCACGCCGATCACCTCGCCGCCGTCGCGGCCGGCCACCGCCCACAGCGAGAACCCGTGCGCCTGCTGGTGGTCGATCAGCCGGCCGACGCCGGCCGCCGTCTGCTCCGGCGTGCGCGTCGATCCGTCGGCGCCGACGTACCGCATCGCCTCGGGATCGCCGTACAGCCGCTGCAGCGGCTCGGCATCCTGCGGCCGCAGCAGCTGCAGCCGGAAGCGCTCGGTGGTGGCCACGACCTCGAGACGACCGGGCGCGCTGACCGAGCGAAACGGCCAGGCGCGGTCAAGCCACTCCCAGACCGCCTGCCACAGCGGTTGGTCGAGCTGGGCGTGGCTGGCCCGCACCCACAGCAGCACCTCGGCGTCGTGGAGGAGCTGCTTCGACGGATAGATGTAGACGCAGCCGATCACCGACCGCGAGCCCGGGTCGAGCACGGTGTAGGTGAAGCCCTTCCGCTGTTCGAAGTCGCGCTGGTGGCGCTCCAGGTCGCCGCGGTTCTGCTCGAGCGTCATCGGGTGCGGCCAGTCGCCGTCGGGGTAGCCGGGCGTGGCCCGGATGTGCTCGATGCTGGAGGTCCAGGCGTCGTGGTCGGACTCGTTGTGCTGCGGGCCGAGCGGCTCCAGCACGAAGCCGGCCGTTGCCAGGCCTTCGGGCGGGACGAAGCCCGCCGGCACGAACGGCGCGCGCTGGTCCGTCTCCATGTCGCGATCCTAGCCGGATAGCATCCGGCTCATGGACGACTGCATCTTCTGCCGGATCGTGGCCGGCGAGCTGCCCTCGATCCGCATCCACGAGGACGATCGGGCGATCGTGATCATGGACATCAACCCTGCCACTCGCGGCCACGCGCTGGTGATCCCGCGGGCCCACGCCCGCGACATCCGGGACATCTCAGACGAGGACCTCGCGCACTGTGCGCTGGTCTCGCGCGACATCGCCGACCGGGCGCTGTCGGCCCTCGGCGCCGACGGCGTCACGATCATGCAGTCCAACGGTGCGGCCGCCTGGCAGACGGTCTTCCACTACCACGTGCACGTGATCCCGCGCTACGACGGCGACCCGCTGGTGCTGCCCTGGCGCCCGGCTCCCGGTGACCTCGCGGAGATCCAAGCCATAAGCTCCGCTTATTTTCAAGATTAGCTTTTCTTCTGTACAATGCGGCCCGTGAACTCACTTCCGACACGCGCGGACGTGCTCGTGGTCGGCAGCGGAGGCGCCGGCCTGGCCGCGGCGTGGGCGGCGTCCCGCGAGGGCGCGCGGACGGTGCTGATCACCAAGGGCTCGCCCGCCTCCTGCAACACCGGCAAGGCCCAGGGCGGCATCCAGGCCGCCATCGGCGCGGACGACTCGCCCGAGCAGCACGCCGCCGACGTCTACCGCTCATCGCACGACACCGCCGACATGGAGCTGGTGTCGGTGCTGACCGGGGAGGCGCCGGAGGCGATCGCCTGGCTGGAGCAGCTGGGCGTCGAGTTCTCTCGCGAGGGCGACGGCTACCGGCTGGCCCGCTGCGGCGGCGCGTCCACCAGGCGCCTGCTGCAGGTGGGCGACCGCACCGGCCACGCCATCGCCCACGCGCTGCGCGGCGCGCTCGCCGCCGAGGGCGTCGAGATCCACGGCCACGCGGCGCTGACGGCGCTCGCGAAGCCCAACGGCCACTTCAGCGCGACGGTCGACTGCGAGGGTGAGACGGCCACGATCGAGGCCGGCACCGTCGTGCTGGCAGCCGGCGGCCGCTGCTATGCGGAGGCCAGGCGCCGCGGCGTGCTCACCACCAACCAGCCCGGCGCCACCGGCGAGGTGGCCGCGCTGGCACGCGAGCTGGGAGCGGCGGCCCGTGACGAGGACTCGCTGCAGCACCACCCCAACGGCGGCGCGTGGCCCCCGCCGCTGCAGGGCTACTCGATCCCCGAGACCACGCGCAGCTACGGTGCGCTGCTGGTGAACGGCAAGGGAGAGCGGTTCATCGACGAGCTGGCGCCGCGCGACACGGTGGCGGAGGCGATCGTGAAGGAGTGCGACGAGGGCCGCGGCCTGACCACGCCGGACGGCCGCCCGGCGGTGCTGCTCGACACCACCCGGATCGAGGCGGAGGTGGCCGACCAGGTGCTGCCCTACATGATGCGGCGCTACCGCCACGCCGGGATCGACCCGCTGACCGAGCCGATCCTGACCTATCCCGTGCTTCACTACCAGAACGGCGGGCTGGTGATCGACCGGGACGGCCGCACCACCGTCGAAGGCCTGTTCGCAGCCGGTGAGATCACCGGCGGCGTGCACGGCCGCAACCGCATGATGGGGAACTCCCTGCTCGACTGCACCGTGTTCGGGCGCCGTGCCGGCCGCGCCGCCGCCGCGGATGCCCGCTGAAAGGATCACCTTGGCCATCGACACCACCACAGACCTGCAGCAGACCGTCGAGGACGCCGCCGCGCACCTCTACGTGTGGTCGCTGAAGGACATCCCCCAGGACCTGCGCGACGCCCTCCGAAACGCCATGGAGACCGAGACCCACAAGGTCGGCAAGCGCATCCTGGAGACGATCAACACCAACGTCTCGGTGGCCGACGAGCGCCAGAACCTGGTCTGCCAGGACACCGGTCTGGCCGTCTACTACGTGCGCCTCGGCGAGCGCTTCCCGCTGCACCCGGCCCGCATCGAGCAGGCGCTGCGCGAGGGCACCCGCCGCGCCACGCTGGAGCACCCGCTGCGCTCGAACACCGTGCACACGCTCACCCGGGTGCCGACCGGCGACAACACCGGCCACAAGATCCCCCACATCCACTGGGAGTTCGTGCCGGACTGGGACGGCCTGGACGTGAAGTGCATCCCCAAGGGCTCGGGCTCCGAGAACATGAGCTTTCTGAAGATGCTGGTGCCGGCCGACGGCGTCTCGGCGATCAAGCGGTTCGTGCTCGACTCGATCGTCGGCGCCGGTGGCAAGCCCTGCCCGCCCGGCATCGTCGGCGTCGGCATCGGCGGCTCCGCCGACCTGGCGATGCACCTGGCCAAGGAGGCGATCGCGCGGCCGGTGGACGACGTCAACCCGGATCCGGACGTGGCCGCGCTGGAGCGCGAGCTGTTCGAGCTGCTGAACGAGACCGGCATCGGCCCGATGGGGCTGGGCGGCGACACCACCGTGCTGTCGGTGCACGTCGAGCAGGCCCACACCCACATCACGTTGAACCCGGTTGCCGTCAACTACCAGTGCTGGGCGGCCCGCCGCGCCAGCGCCCACATCTTCAGTGACGGCACCGTCGACTACGACCGGGAAGCGTAGGAATAACGCGATGGCACACCACGAGATCACCTTCCCCACCGACGAGGCGGCCGTCCGCGAGCTGCGGGCCGGCGACACCGTCACCATCCAGGGCCACATCATCGGCATCCGCGACGCGACCCAGATCCGCATCTTCGACAAGGGCGTCGAGCCGCCGATGTCGCTTCGCGGCGCGGCGCTGCTGCACACCGCGCCCAACGTGCGCAAGCTGGGCGAGGGCCGCTACGAGCCGATGTGCATCGGCACCACCACCAGCGCCCGCATGAGCCGCTTCACCGAAGGGCTGGTGCGCGACCACGGCGCCCGCGCCATCATCGGCAAGGGTGGCCTGCTGCCCGAGGCGCTGGTGCCGCTGCGCGAACACGGCGGCGTCTACCTCGCGATCGTCGGCGGCGCGGCCGCGCTCGAGACCACCCAGATCGAGGAGATCGAGCAGGTCGAGTGGGAGGACCTGATGCCGGAATGCCTCTGGAAGTTCCGCGTCAAGGACTTCGGCCCGCTGATCGTGGGCATGGACACGCACGGCGAATCGCTCTACGAGAACGTCCAGGTCGAGGCGCGCAAGCGGCTCGAGGAAACCATCTACTCGAGGTTATAAGCCATGGTCGAAGAGTTCCTGGGCCTACCGATGCGCCCGTCCAAACCGCGCGAGCGCGGGCTCACCCATGTGATCGACAAGGGCATGACCCTGGCCGAGGTGGACGGCATGTTCGAGACCTCCGGCGAGTACGTGGACATGGTCAAGCTGGGCTGGGGCACGTCCTACGTGACGCAGAACCTGTCCGCGAAGGTGAAGCTCTACCACTCCTACGAGACGCCCGTCATGTGCGGCGGCACCCTGCTCGAGGCGGCGGTCGCGCGCGGCCGCGTGGACGAGTTCCGGCGCTGGACGCGCGGCCACGGCTTCACCCACGTCGAGGTGTCCGACGGCACCCTGCAGATGGAGCGCGAGAGCAAGCAGGAGCTGATCAGCTCCCTGGCCGAGGAGTTCGTGGTGCTGTCCGAGGTCGGCTCCAAGGACCAGGACTCGATCTTCGCGCCCTACCAGTGGGTGGCCTGGATCAAGGAGGAGCTGGAGGCCGGCGCCTGGAAGGTGATCACCGAGGCCCGCGAGACCGGCACCGCCGGCATCTTCCGCGGCACCGGCGAGGTGCGCAGCGGCCTGATCGACGAGATCGTGCACGAGATCCCGGCCGACAGCCTGCTGTTCGAGGCGCCCCAGAAGGAGCAGCAGGCCTGGTTCATCCGCCACCTCGGCCCCGAGTGCAACCTCGGCAACATCCCGCACGACGAGGTGATCCCGCTGGAGACGCTGCGCCTGGGGCTGCGCTCCGACACCCTGCCCGACCTGCTGCTGCGGGACATCCCCACCGCCACATGAGCACCACCCTTCCCATCAGCCCGGCCGAGGCAGCCCGCCTGGCCGACGATCTCGAGTCGCGCAGCGCCGAGGACGTGCTGCGCGTGGCCGTGGAGCTGTTCCACCCGCGGCTGGTGCTGACCTGCTCGTGGCAGAAGCAGAGCTCGGTGCTGGTGCACATGCTGTCGGAGATCCAGCCGGACGTCCGCGTGGTCGAGTTCGACACCGGCCTCCTGTTCCGCGAGACCTACGAGACCCGCCAGAAGCTGATCGAGCGCTACCCGGTGCGGTTCGAGCGGATCGAGCCGGAGCTGTCGGTGGCCGAGCAGGCGGCGACGCACGGGGAGCGGCTGTGGGAGCGGGATCCCGACGCCTGCTGCGGGATGCGCAAGGTGGCGCCGCTGCGCCAGGCGCTCGAAGGCATGGACGCCTGGATCACGGGAATTCGCCGCGACCAGTCGACAACCAGGGAAAGTGCCCGCAAAATCGAGATAGATGAGCGTCGCGGCGTTGTGAAGGTGCAACCGCTGGCCGACTGGACCAACCGCGATGTCTGGCGCTACATCTGGAGGCACGGCATCCCGTACAACCCGCTGCACGACCACGGTTACCCGTCGATCGGCTGCGTCCCCTGCACCGCCTCGGTGGACAGCGGCGCCGACGAGCGCACGGGCCGCTGGAAGGGCACAGGAAAGGTCGAGTGCGGCCTGCACGGCGACTAGCGGCTACAACGCGTCAGACGACACGACGAAAGGAACGAATACTCGTGGGGAATGAAACCAACGGATTCACCCTCTGGTTCACCGGATTGTCCGGGGCCGGAAAGAGCACCATCGCTGAGATCGTCGGCCCGGAGCTGGAACGGCGCGGCATCCTGGTCGACCACCTGGACGGCGACGTCGTCCGCACCAACCTCAGCAAGGGCCTCGGCTTCTCACGCGAGGACCGCGATGCCAACATCCTGCGCATCGGCTTCGTCGCGAAGCTGCTGACCCGGCACGGTGCCGGCGTGATCGTGGCGGCCATCTCGCCCTACGCCGAGACCCGTGACGCTGTGCGCGAGATGATCGGCGACCGGTTCGTCGAGGTGTTCGTGGCGACGTCGCTCGACGAGTGCGCCCGCCGCGACGTGAAGGGCCTGTACGCGAAGGCCTTCTCCGGCGAGATCAAGGAGTTCACCGGCGTCTCCGATCCCTACGAGGCTCCCGAGCACGCCGAGATCGTGGTCGACACCGAGGGCCGCTCGCCCGAGCAGTCGGCGCAGCACGTGATCACCCAGCTCGAGCAGCTCGGCTTCATCGCACGCGAGAAAGAGGAGGCCGTCGCCTGATGCCGGAGGCAACGGCATCGACGAAGTCGAACGTGATCGCGCCGCACGGCGGCGAGCTGATCGACCGCACCGTCAGCGGTGACGATGCCGCGGCCCTGGCGGCCGAGGCCGCGTCGCTGCCGCGGGTGCGGATGAGCGACAAGCAGACAGCCGACCTGGACATGATCGCCTCGGGGGCGCTGTCGCCCCTGACCGGGTTCATGACCCGGGCCGACTACGACGCCTCGGTCGAGGACATGCACCTCGCAAACGGGCTGCCGTGGGCGATGCCGGTGACGCTGTCCGTGCCCGACGCCCCGGCCGGCGACCGGCTGGCGCTGGAGAGCGCCGACGGTGAGCTGCTGGCCGTGCTCGACGTGGAGGAGGTGTTCAGCGTCGACCGCGAGAACGAGGCGGCGCGGACGTACCGCACCACCGAGCAGGAGCATCCGGGCGTCGCGCAGATCTACGCCGAGGGCCCGACCCTGGTGGGCGGCCCGGTCACGGTCTTCAAGCGGCCCGACCCGGCCTTCCCCGCGTACCACCTCGATCCGAAGGACACCCGCGCGGTCTTTGCCGAGCGGGGCTGGAGCCGCGTGGTGGGGTTCCAGACGCGGAACCCGGTGCACCGCGCGCACGAGTACATCCAGAAGTGCGCGCTGGAGACCGTCGACGGGCTGCTGCTGCACCCCCTGGTCGGCAAGACCAAGGGCGACGACATCCCGGCCGACGTGCGCATGCAGTGCTACGAGACGCTGCTGGAGGGCTACTACCCGGCCGACCGCACCGTGCTCGGGGTGTTCCCCGCGGCGATGCGCTACGCCGGGCCCCGCGAGGCCGTGTGGCACGCCCTGTGTCGCAAGAACTACGGCTGCTCGCACTTCATCGTCGGCCGCGACCACGCCGGCGTGGGCAGCTACTACGGCACCTACGACGCGCACCACATCTTCGACGAGTTCCAGCCGCACGAGCTGGACATCGAGCCGATGTTCTTCGACCACACGTTCTTCTGCAAGACCTGCGGGAACATGGCCTCCAACAAGACCTGCCCGCACCCCTCCGACCACCACGTGTTCCTGTCGGGCACGAAGGTGCGCGAGATGCTCGGCAACGGCGAGGTGCCGCCGGTCGAGTTCACGCGTCCCGAGGTGGCCGAGGTGCTGATCGCCGCCTACCGCGGCCAGTAGCCGGATCTGACCGGCGAGGGCCGGGCCGCCGCGAGGCTCCCGGCCCTCGCTTGTGTTCCTCGCCAGCCGGCTTGATCACGGCACCAGATGGCAGGTTGCAGCACTCCCGCGTGTAAATCCTCTGTCAGCGGACTTGCATTCCCCACTAAACCGCTTAGACTTGTGGAGCAACTGGGCAACGGTCACCAACGCGGGGGCACAAACGGATGGACATCAACACCGGAATGATCGCAGCGGGGCTCGTCGTCGGCATCCTGGTCGGGTGCACGGGCATGGGCGCCGGCTCGCTGATGACGCCGATCCTGATCACCGTGTTCGGCATCCCGCCGACGACCGCCGTCGGCAGCGACCTGATCTACGCCGCGATCACGAAGACGTTCGGTGCAGCCCGCCACCACCAGCTCAAGAACGTGAACACCGAGCTGGGCCTGTGGATGGGCGCCGGCAGCGTTCCCGCCGCCATCCTGGGTGTGTTCACCCTCTACGAGATCTTCCCCCGCATCGGCATCGACGTGAACAGCGTGCTCTTGAACCTGATCGGGATCGTGCTGGTGATCGTCGGCATCACGGTGGCCGCCCGCACGTTCCTCACGATCCCGCGGTTGTGGAGCTCCGAGAACCTGCCCACCGACGGCCCGCTGGACACCTGGCACAAGGTGCTGGCCGTCACCATCGGCGTTGTCTTCGGCTTCATCCTGGGCCTGACCTCGGTCGGCTCGGGCGTGTTCTTCGGCCTCACCCTGGTGACGCTGTTCCCGCTGGCCGCCCGCCGCGTCGTCGGCACCGACCTGTTCCACGCCATGCTGGTGACGGTCGCGGCCGGTCTGGCCACGCTGGTCTGGGGCACCCCCAACTTCAGCGTCGTCGGCTCGATCCTGATCGGCTCGATCCCGGGCATCCTGATCGGCTCGCACTTCACCAACCGCGCCCCCGAGCGGATGCTGCGCGGCGCGATCGCCGTGGTGCTGGCCGCCTCCGGCCTGAAGACGCTGGACGCCGCCCCGTACTGGTACGTGATCGGCGCCGCCGTGATCCTGCTCGTGGCCGCGGTCTACATGGCCAAGGGCGTCAAGGCCCCCAAGCCGGCCTCCTCAGCGGCGCCCTCGCCGGCCCCGGCTGAGCTGCAGCAGACGTAACGAACGCCGCAGCGGCTCACGGTGCGGCCCTACACTCTTGCCGCACCGTGAGCCACCGCGCCGCCGCCGCCATACCGCTGGTCCTGATCGCGCTCTGCGCCGCGGCGTTTCTGCGCGCCGAGCAGCTGAAGCTGCACCACTCGGCGGTCGGGCATCCCCACGTGCGGCAGGCGTTCTCACCCGGCTGCACCGATCCCGGCTGCCGGCCGGCCGCCAAGCTCCGCTTCACGCTGCGAAAGCCACAGGCCCTGGACCTGGCGATCGTCGACGCCAACGGGAGCGTCACCAAGACGCTCGCCACGAGCCGCGGCTACCGGAAGGGCCCCGTGGTGCTCCACTGGGACGGCAGCACCAACTCGGGCGGGCAGGCCCCGGACGGCCGCTACCGGCTGCGCGTCACGCTCGCCGACGGCCGTGAGGTCACCATCCCCGACGCGATCATCGTCGACACCATGCCGCCCACGATGCGGATCGACCAGGTGCGCAAGGGCAGTTCGGCGCTGGCCGTCCACTACACCCGGTCGCTAGGGAACGGGTACGCGTTGATGATCGTGAGCCAGGGCAGCCGCATCGTCCTGCAGAAGCGCGTGGTCCCGCACGTCGCGCACCTGGCGTACGGCAAGCTCGCGCCCGGCCGCTACCGGATCGAGATGGTGGCGGTCGACCAGGCCGGCAACCGCACGCCAAATCCGCCCTCCTTCCCGGCGACGATCCCGTGAGCGGCATCGCGCTGGGCGCCATCGTCGCGGCCGCCGGGCTCGCCCTGCAGCTGTGCGGTGGCGGGCGCAGCCTGCGAACGGCGGGGTTCGCGGCCTACGCGGCCGGCGTGCTGATCCTGGCCGGCGACCTGCTGCACTCGCCGATCTCCACCATGCGGACGGACGCGGGACGGCGGCCCGCGCTGGCCGCCGCCGGCCTGCTGGTGGGGCTGGCGGCGATCGGAGTGGCGGCCGCGATCGCCCACCGCAAGCCGACGCTGGCGCTGATGGCGGTGGTGGCCGCGGCGCCGGGCCGGATCCCGCTGCACGCGGGCGGGCAGCAGGCCAACCTGCTGGTGCCGCTCTACGGCGTCCTGCTGGCAATCGCGCTCGCCCACGCCTACACGCTCGCCCTCGGCCGCGAGCAGCGCCCGCAGATGGGCCTGGTGGGCTGGACGATGGCGGCGCTGATCGGCTGGAGCGCGATCTCGCTGCTGTGGAGCGCCGACTCCCACCAGGGCGGCGTGCAGATGCTGTTCTTCTATCTGCCGTTCGGCTACCTGGCGACCCGGATCGTGGCGCTGCGCCCAACCCTCCGCCAGCTGCGCCTGATGCTCTACACGGACGTGGCGCTGGCGCTGGTGTTCGCCGCGGTGGCGTTCTGGCAGTACGAGAGCCGCCACCTGTTCTGGAACCAGAAGATCATCGTCAGCAACCAGTACGCCTCGTTCTTCCGGGTCAATTCGCTGTTCTACGACGCCAGCGTGTACGGCCGCTTCATGGCGGTCACGATCGTGCTGCTGGCCGCGGTGGCGGTGTACCGGCGGGCGACGCCACAGCTGCTGGGGCTGATGGCGCTGCTGTTCCTGGCCCAGTACCTGTCCTATTCGCAGTCCAGCCTGATGGCGCTGGCGGCCGGCTCCCTGCTGATCGGCGCCACCATCTGGCCGCGGCGGCTGCTGGTGGGCCTGGCCGTCGCGGTGGCGCTGGTCGGGGTGGCCGGGCTGCTGGTCTCGTCGCACGGCAGCTCCACCAAGCAGGTGACGAGCGGCCGCTCGGTGCTGTTGTCGGACGGCTGGCGCGTGATCAAGCACCACCCGATCGACGGCGCCGGGCTGGGCGGCTTCGCCCGCGCAGCCCTGGCCGGCAGCGCCCACCCGAACCGCACACGGACGGCCGCCTCGCATACCACGCCGGTGACGGTGCTGGCCGAGCTGGGCCCGCTGGGCCTGGCCGCCTACCTGGCGCTGATCGGCTCGATCGCGTGGGCGGCGTTCCGCACCGGCCCGGAACGGCTGCTGCGGTTCGGCCTGGCCGGAGCGCTGGCCGCTGTGCTGACCAGCTCGCTCTTTTACAATGCGTACTTCGAGGATCCCGCGTCGTGGATCCTGACCGCCCTGATCGTCTCCGTGGCAGCGTTACCCAACATCCGCATCCGTCAGGCCCGCGCGTGATCGCAGCCGGACGCCGCGCGCTGGTGCTGGCCCCACATACGGACGACGGCGAGTTCGGCTGCGGCGGCAGCATCGCGCGCCTGGTCGAGGCGGGCGCCGAGGTGCACTACCACGCCTTCTCGTCGGCGTCGCGCTCGCTGCCCGAAGGCTTCCCCGCCGACACCCTGGTGCACGAGGCCCGCGCCGCCACCACGGCCCTGGGCATCGATCCGGAGCGCGTCTCGATCCACGACTTCGACGTGCGCACCTTCCCCACCGTCCGGCAGGAGATCCTCGAGATCCTGGTCGAGGCGAACGCTGAGATCGCCCCGGACATGGTGCTGATGCCCTCGCTGGGTGACATCCACCAGGATCACGAGACGATCGCGCGCGAGGGCATGCGCGCCTTCAAGCGCACCACGCTGCTCGGCTACGAGATCCCGTGGAACTGCTTCGCCTTCCGCCGGGACGCCTACGTGGCCCTGGAGCCGCGGCACCTGGACGCGAAGGTGTCGGCGCTCGGGCACTACCGCAGCCAGCAGCACCGCAACTACGCGAACGAGGAGTACATCCGCAACCTGGCCCGCACCCACGGGATCGAGAGCGGCCGCGAGCTGGCCGAGGTGTTCGAGGTCTACCGCTGGATCCTGTGAGCGATCCGCTCACGATCCTGGTCACGGCCAGCGGCGCGCCCGGCTCACCGCGGCTGCTGCGGGCGCTGCGGGAGGCCGACGGGCGCCCGGTGCGGCTGGTCGGCGTGGACATGCGCGACGAGTCGGCCGGACGCTTCCTGTGCGACCGCTTCCGGCGAGTGCCTGCGGGGTCGCACCCGGGGTACCTGGAGGCGTTGCTGGAGGTGGCCGAGCAGGAGCGCGCCGACGTGGTGTTCCCGCAGTCCTCGGCCGAGGTGGGCGCGATCGCGGCCGGCGCCGAGCGCTTCGGCGTTCCGGTGCTGGTGTCCGGGCCGGACGCGATCGAGCGGGCCAGTGCCAAGTCGGAGACGGTGCGTCTGGCGGAGCAGCTGGGCATCCCCCAGCCGCGCACGATCGCGGCCTCCGATGCGGACGGTTTCCGGGCGGCGGCGGCCGAGCTCGGCTACCCGGGCCGCGACGTCTGCATGAAGCCGCTCGAGGCCAAGGGCTCGCGCGGCTTCCGGGTGCTCTCGGCGGGCTCCGACCGGCGTGAGCAGCTGCTGGGCGGGCGGCCGGGCACCTTGCTGCCCCTGTCCCTCGCGGATGCCGTCGAGATCCTGGACGGCGGCGAGGGGTTCCCCGAGGTGCTGGTGATGGAGCTGGTCGAGGGCGAGGAGCTGGCGGTGGACGCGCTCTGCCGGGACGGCCGCACGTTGATCGCAAGCGCGAAGACGCGCGAGGCGTTCCGGGCCGGTCTGGCCATGGAGTTCCGGATCATCGACCGGCCCGATCTGCTCGAGCACTCGCGCCGGCTGGTCGAGGCGCTTGGGCTGGACTGGATCGTGAACGTGCAGTTCCTCGGCGACCGGCTGCTCGAGATCAACCCGCGCATCTCGACGCTGGTCTACCAGCCCGACCTGAACCTGCCCTGGCTGGCCGTGCGGCTGGCGCTGGGCGAGATCGACGCGGACGCGGTGGCGGCGCTGGACGCACGCACCACGATCGGGCGGCGGGTCACCCGCTACTACGACCAGGTCGAGTACTCGTAGCTGCCTTAGGCGCCCGTTGCCGCGGCCCCTCCCACCACGGGATCGGCTCGCGCACGTGGCCGCGCCAGACCCGCACGCCCTCGGCGCGCAGCAGCTCCGCCTGCTCCCGCTCCCAGCCGGGCGCCAGCCGGCCGCTGGACGTGACCACGCGGTGGGCCGGCACGCCCTCCGGCGACCGCGCCATGGCCCCGCCCACGGCCCTGGCGGCCTCCGGCTTCCCCAGCCAGGCGGCGATCCGGCCGTAGCTGGCGACCGTGCCTGCCGGTACCCGGCGCACCATCTCTGCGACGGACCGCTCGAACGCGCTGGTCTCGGCCACGATCCGGAATCCGGGCGGGATGTTCATCGCGGCGATCCTAGAGGGGGCGACCCTAGACTGCCCGGTGATGCGAGTCCTGATCGTCGCCTTCTACTTCCCGCCGGCCGGAGGCGGTGGCGTCCAGCGGACGCTCAAGTTCTGCAAGTTCCTGCCGGACCACGGCGTCGAGGTGCACGTGCTGACCCCGCACGACCCCAAGTGGTTCGCCCGCGACGAGCACCTGCTGGAGGCGATCCCGGCCACGACGACCGTGCACCGCTGCCGGTTCCTGGGGCCGCGCTCGACCTCGCACGCGGACGCGCTCGAGGGCCGCTCCCGGCTGAGCCGGCTCGGCGCCGAAGCCCGCTACGCGTACCAGCGGGCGCTGATCCCGGACAAGGCCACGCCGTGGCTGGCGACCGCCGTCCCGGCCGGCATCGGCGTGGTGCGCAGGCATGACATCGACGTGATCATGTCGACCTCGCCGCCCAGCTCCACCCACCTGGTGGCCGAGGCGATCGCGACCGCGACGCGCCGGCCGTTCGTGGCCGACTTCCGTGACTCCTGGCTGGACAACCCGCACCGCCGCTACGACAAGGCCGGCGTGCGCGCCAAGCGGGCCGTGGTGTCGCGGATGGCCGCGTCCGTGGGACGGCGCGCGGCGGCGCTGACGGCGGCGACCGGCTCGATCGCCCAGGAGATCGGGCATCTGCACCCGGACGCGGCGCACAAGACCACCGTGATCGAGAACGGCGCCGACTTCGACGACTTCGAGCAGCTCTGCTACCGGCCCAACGACCGCTTCACGATCGTGCACGCGGGCTCGTTCTTCGGCCAGCGCTCGCCGCGGCCGTTCCTGCAGGCGCTGGCCGGGCTGCTCGACCGCCGCTCCGATCTGGACGGCCTCGTCCTGGCGCGCTTCATCGGCGAGCTGCGGGGTGAGGACCGCACGTTCGCACACGGCCTCGGCATCGACGCCGCATGGCGCGAGGAGGGCTTCCTGCCGTACAGCGAGTCGATCCGGGCACAGCGGGCGGCGGACGCGCTGCTGCTGCTGATACCGCACGCCGGCGGCCGCGGCGACACGGTGCTGTCGGGCAAGGTGTTCGAGTACGTGGCCGCGCGCCGCCCGATGCTGGCGGCGGTGCCTCCCAGCGGGGCGGCGGCCAACCTGATCCGCTCCGTCGGCGCCGGCAGCGTGGTCGACTCCGACGACGTGGTCGCGATCTCGGCGGCGCTGGAGCAGATGGTGGACGGCTGGCAGAACGGCGGCCTGGCGGACGTCGAGCAGACCGACGAGGTGCGCGAGCGGCTGTCGCGCGCCGGGCGGGCCGGCGAGCTGGCCGCGGTGCTGCGACGGGTGGCGGGATGAGCACCCGCTGGCTCGACCGCCTGCTGATGGCAACGCTCTTCGTCCAGACGATGGCCAAGATCCAGTGGCAGGGCGGCGGCCTCGACCTGACCATCACCAACATCACCTGCCTGGCGTTCGTCGGCGCCTTCCTGCTGGACAGGCTGCGCGCTCGCGACAGCGCGATGCCGCGGGTCTGCATCACGCTGTGCGGCTTCATGCTGGCCTTCCTGGCCGTCTACCTGGCCGGCTACTTCGACCTGGAGACCCGGCAGGGCCTGGCCTTCTGGGCCAAGGGCGTGACCACCTGGGTGATCCACTTCGGCTTCCTGGTCGTGGCCACGGCCTACATCCTGCGCCGAGGCGCGGAGCTGTTCGACCGGTCGCTGCGCTGGTTCTTGATCGGCCTGGTGGCGAACGCGGCCTACGGGCTGGTGCAGCTGGTGCTGGTTGTCGGCGCAGGCATCAACCTCGACCAGTTGGTGGTGGCGCCGCTCACCGCCGGCCAGGGCAAGGCCAACGGCATCAACGTCTACGGCGTGGTCGGCGGCAGCCAGAGCATCTACCGGATCAACGCGCTGACGGGCGATCCCAATCACCTGGGCGTGATGCTGTGCGTGCCGCTGCTGGTGCTGCTGCCCCGCTACCTGTCCGACCGGCGCGGCCAGCGACGACTGGGGCTGCTGCTGGTGTTCCTGCTGACGGTGCAGGCGCTGACGCTGTCCCGCAGCGCGGCACTAGGGGACATCGTCGGCCTGCTGGTGCTGGCGCCGACGATCCTGCCGCGGCTGCCGCGGCCGCGCACGCTGCTGCTGGCGCTGGGCGTGCCGATCGCCGGGCTGCTGCTGCTGTACTCGAGCTCGAGCTTCGTCCGCACCGTGATCAGCTCGCGGACGAACGTGAACGGCAGCGGGGTGAAGACGCACTTCGAGTTCTACTCGCTGGTCGGACCGGCGCTCGACCCGCACCCGCTGTTCGGCATGGGCTACAACACGTTCGCGGTCTTCTACCAGTTCCTGACCGGCAAGTCGGACTTCGGCCCGCACAGCTTCTGGGTGGCCACGCTGGTCGAGACCGGGGTGGTTGGGTTGACCTTGTACCTCGGCTTCTTCGCGTGGGTGACCGCCTGCGCGCTGGCCATGCGACACGCCGCCGACCCCGACCGCAGGCTGCTGGCCAGCGGTCTGGTGGCCGCGCTGGCCGCCACCGTGGCCGCGAACTTCTTCTACCTGACGATGGGCTTCGACTACTTCTACGTGGTGCTGCTGCTGGTGATCGCGGGCTACGCCCTGTTCGCGCCGGCACGGGTGGCCGTCTCGCGTACCGTCGCCGCGCCCGCGCGGGCTCGCTAGTCCCAGACTAGGCCGGCTTCCGCACGCTGTAGATCTCCCAGCCGTTGCCCCTGCCGGGCACGTGCAGCCGTTGCTCCAGCAGCGGATCCTGGTCGAGCTGCGCGATCAGCCCGGGGTGGTCGGCCGGGATCACCAGGACGGTGACCCCGTACTTGCGGATGATGGCCTCGCGCTCGGCCTCGGAGCTGCTCGGCTTGAGGAAGGTGATCACGTCCTGGCGGCGCTGATCCGGCAGGCTGGCCGGCTCTGCGCGGGTGCGCACCTCGGGCACCGCCACCACGTAGGCGTTGGTGTAGGCACCCAGCCGGTAGGAGCGCAGCTGGTCGGACAGCACCACCGGCATCGGGCCACCGTGCTGGTTCACCCAGTTCACCATCGCCGCGGGCAGGGTCGTCCGCGACACCCGTGGGTGGCCGTGCACGACGTTCGACACGACCGTGCGCAGCGACGACGGATCGCTCAGCATGACGGCAGCCAGCGCCACGGCGAGGGTCGGCAGCACCGCCGCCTGCATCGGCGGCGCCGGCAGCGCGCGCAGCCGGCGCACCGCGTACCAGACCGCGCCGATGACAGCCGCGATCGCGATCGGCGTGGTCGGGAAGCTGGGGGCGAAGTCCCACAGCGACTGCAGCCGCTTCGGCCCGATCGCGGCCGCCGCGCCCAGCAGCACCAGCGCCGGCAGGATCCAGCGCCGGTCGGCGTACATCACGACCAGCGCCGCCACCACGGCCGTCACCACCTCCCATGGGACGGCGGTGCCGAAGCGGTGGCTCTGGCCGATGCCGACCGTGGCATTCAGCAGCAGCACCGGCCCCGGCGCGGCCACCAGCACCAGCACGCCCGACATGACGGCCGACGGGTAGGCGAGCGAGGGCGCGCGCCAGATCAGCAGCGGCACCAGCGCCAGCAGCGCGATCAGAAAGCCGGGCTGGTGGGCGAGGATGCTCTCGGCGTTGAGCGCCAGGGCGTGCCCGTGCACCAATACGAACACGTCGGAGGTGACGTGCTGGTAGGGCCCGGCCGCGATCACCGGCTTCGGGTACCCGTGCAGCGCCTCGAGCCAGACGAAGCCGAAGACGGCCGCGGTGACCGCACCGGCCAGCACCACGGGCAGCACGCATCGGCGCGCGTAGGCGACAACTCCCACCAGCAGCGCCAGCAGCGGCACCGCGTAGCTGACGTGCACGAGCGAGACCGAGAGCGCCGTCGCCGCCAGCAGCGCGGTCAGCCGGCGGTCGCCGGGCGTGCGCAGCAGCTCCGTGATCGCCAGCACGCCGACCGGCATCAGCACCAGGAACGTGAACTGCCCCGGCCAGCTGGCCATGCCCAGGTTCGGGTGCGAGCTGACCATCCACGTCCACAGCACCAGCGCCAGCGCGGAGGTGCCGACGGCGGTGCCCCCGACGGCGCGGCCGGCCGCGAACGTGGTGAACACCACCAGGATCACGGCCGCCGGCACCAGGTCGGGAAAGCCGGTCGTGGGATTGATGCCGGCGACCCGCAGCGCGGCCGCCTCCACGGCGTGCAGCAGCGGGAACACGTACCCGGCGTGGGGCTTGCCGTTGGCCAGCTCGCTGACGGAGTCCAGCGACAGGTGCGGCACGGCCAGGATCTTGCGGACGCGCGCCAGGTGGAACAGGGCATCTCCGGCCAGCGACTCCTGCCACTGCACCGAGATCAGTGCGGCGACCGGAACCGCGATCGCGAGCACCAGCCGGTCCGGCGCGCGGATGCCCTGCGGCCGCGGGTCGCGCACCGCCAGGAGCACGACCGTCTGCAGGGCCACGATCGCCAGCACCATGTCGAAGGTGAGCCCGACCGCGAAGCCGAGCGCGAGCGCGGGCGTCCAGGCCGCCATGCCGGCCACCGGCACGGCGCCCAGCATGCCGACCGTGTCCAGGCGCCGGGAGAGGCCAACGGCGCAGGCCAGCGCCCAGCCCGGCAGCACCAGCGTCGTCGCCACGGCCAGCACAAGCGCGGGCTGCGAAGGGAGCACGGCACCTGCCGCTCGCGTGACCGCGGCCGCGACCACCACCACCAGCACTGCTCGCACGACGGCGGCAAGGTCCCTTGGCAGCACCGCGCAACTCTACCGCGGCCCGCGGCCGGGCCTGCAGAGTGCGCCAATCTGCCGCTGCTACCATCGGACCACCTTGCTGAGGCGCCACAGGAAGCTCCTGATCCTGGCCGCCGCTCTCCTGCTGCTGCTGTGCGGTGGTGCGGCGGCCGCCTACGTGATCGCATCACGACCCGTCGCGGACGTCCACAACGGGCTCAGCGAGCCGTTCACGAGCGTCGCGGAGCCGACGTCGTCGGCGCCGCCTGCGAGCGGCGGCACGAAGCAGCCCGACTACGGCGCGCCCTGGCCGATGTACGGACGAAACGCGTCCCATAACCGCGACGCCTCCGACATGACAGAGGTGGCGCCGCCCTACACGAGGGTCTGGAAGAAGCCCGGTCACGGCATCCTCGAGTACCCGCCGTCGTACGTGGACGGCGTGCTCTACCTGGCCGCCGACTCGGGCTGGGTGGGCGCCTACCACGCGCAGAGCGGCAAGCTGATCTGGTCGAAGCGGTTCACCAAGGTGCTGAACCAGCCCGCCTACTACCGCGGCCGCGTCTACTTCGGGTCCTACGATCGCAACATCTACGCGCTGGACGCCGCCACCGGCAAGGTGGTCTGGAAGCGCAACATCGGCGAGCAGATGGAGTCGCCGCCGACGCTCGCGGCGGGACGGCTGTACATGGGCGGCCTGAACAACAGCGTCCGCGCGCTGGACGCCCGCACCGGACGGGTGCTGTGGACGTACCACACGTCCGGCGCGGTCAAGGGCGCGATCGCGGTGTCGGGAGGGCGCCTGTTCTTCGGCGACTACGCGGGCGTGATGTACAGCCTGCGGGCCGGCAACGGCGGCCTGATCTGGCGCACCGCCAGCAATGGGCTGTCCTCAGGCCTGCGGTCGGGCACCTTCTACTCGACCGCGAATGTGCGCTACGGCCGCGTCTACATCGGGAACACCGACGGCAAGCTGTACTCGTTCGTGGCCTCGAACGGCCGCATCGCCTGGACGCACACGATCGACGGCTGGGTCTACGGCAGCCCCGCGGTGTGGAACGGGTTGGTGTTCGACACCGGCTACGACGGAAACTTCCAGGCGATGGACGCGCGCAC
>DASUHV010000319.1:0-12146 GCA_036273355.1 Gaiellales bacterium | reverse complement strand
CCGGCGATAAGCTGGTCGTCTGCCAGTACAGGTCGAATGGCGACCTCGGCCTGCCGGCAACAGTGGGCTGGCCGGCGAAGTCACCCTTCTACGTGCACTCGAAGACCTGGATCTTCGATGATGAGTACCTGATCACCGGCTCGGCGAACTGCAACCGGAGAGGCTACAGCCACGACTCCGAGCTTGACATCGGCGTCTACGATCCCATCAAGACAGCGGTCCGCGACTTGCGGATACGGCTCTGGCTTCGGCGTCTGAACACCGAGAGGGTGCCGACCCTGATCTCCGAAGCCGACGTGCGCGACCCGATCAAGGGCGCGGTGTACTGGGAAAAGCCGACCAGCTACGGCCTCACGCTCGAAAACCACCGCGACTTGGGGCTCGACCGGTTCCTGCCGGGCTCGGGCGGAAACGTCGTGCCGACCGCGAGTCCATTCGACCGGATGTACCCGCTGCTCCCGGTGCTGGGTCAGATGACCGCGAGCACGTGGCTTTGGGACACCGTTGTCGATCCGGATGGTGCCTAGGACCGTCCCCCAAACGGGGCAGGCGACCTGTTTGCTACCGCCGCTACCATCTTCGATGGGTCCGCTCGTGAGTGGCGCTGGGCATGCGCTCGCGCCCCGATCAGGAGGTGTGGGAGATGCCAGAGATCGAAAGCGCAAGTCGCCGCACCCCGAAGGCCACATACGTCCCTCTCATAGTCCCACTCGATGAGAGCGCCGCGGGTCGGGCGGTACCGAAATACGGATTCGTGAGCCAGCTCGCGCTCCAGCCCGGCGAGGTCGACGCCGTCCGCGCCGCGCTTCAGCCGACGACCGGCTCTCCCCCGGACGGGTCGGTGCCCGGCGAAGCGATCTTCGAGACACTTCGGAAGTTCGAGGGAGCACCGCCGGCTTCCCAGCTCCCGGGTCTTGCGGCTTTCGCAGGAACCTCCCCCGCCCAACTACTGACGTTCGGGCAAGCACTCGTGAGCGTCCGCCAGCGTGCCCCAAGAACCCCGAGCGACGTCCCGCCCGCGCCACCTCCCGTCGCCCCTCCGTCGCCGGCTCCCGCCACAGACCCGGCCGTTGCCCCAGGCACAATGGCCACCGGCGCGGCGATCACAATGCCTCCCCCGTCGGCACTGATCTCGCCACCTGCCGTCGCCCAACCGGAGGTCGTTCAAGCAGCGGTCTCACAGATGGGAGCCCTGACGAACACGAGTGTCAATCAAGCGCATCAAGCGGCGCTTGTGAACGCCGCACAGGTCGCGGTCAACTCGTTCCAACAGAGCATCAGCGCCACGCCGATCGGCATGCTTAACCTAGAGCGCCTGGAAATGACGCCGGCTGGGATCGAGCGCGGCGACCTGATCGCCACCATCCCCCTCGCACCGGGCGAACAAACCGCCGTGGTGCAGAAGGAGTGGTCGGTTACGAGCAGCGAGTTCACCTCGATCGTGAACGATTCGCTTGACAACTACAGCGAAACCGGGGTCACCGAGAACACAGAGCTTTCGAAGTCGACCGAATCCCAGACGCAGCACTCAAACCAGTTCAACATCAACGCGTCCGTGTCCGGCAGCACCGGCTTTGTGACCGCCTCGGTCGCAACCGGCTACACCGCCCAGGATCAGTCCTCCCAGTCGGCCAAGGACAGCCGCAACCACGCGATAGCGACCACGCGCAAGGCTTCGGCGCGGGTCAAGCAGGAACACAAGGTCACGATCTCGACGACGACCGTGACCGGGACTTCCGAAACAACCACCCGGCAGCTCACGAACCCGAGCTCCACGGACACCATGCGGATCGACTACTTCAGCATGATGCGCAAGTGGCGTGTCCGGCTCTACCGCTACGGCCTGCGGCTCACTTACGACATTGCGATCCCTGAGCCGGGCGCCGCGATGCGTGGGATCTTCGCCGCTCTCGAGGATCTGAAGTCGCAAGCCTCGCAGGCGTTTAGCTTCCCTCTCTCGTATGCCGACATCACGGCGGCCAACTACCAGCAGCTGGCGAGCGAGTACAACGCGCAGGTGCCTCCGCCCCCAGACGCCACAAAGACCCAGGCGATCGCCGCTTCGATCGAAGGGTTGACCGGGAGCGACGACGAGAAGTTCCACTTCAGCCAGCTCACCATCAACGTCCCCGACGGCTATGCGATCACGGATGTTTCGGTTGCGTACATGGCGGACAACCCAAACAACCGCGACCAGACCGCCTTCGAGATCCTCGGCATCCCGCCGGGATCGCTGAACCTGTTCAACGGCAACCCCAAGGCCGACCGCGACCTGACACAGGAATTCGGATTCATGGCCGGCCTCACCGGCCAGCAGCAGATCACGCTGATGGTGCAGTACTCCGGGACAGCGGCGGCTACCTTCACGGTCACCTCGGCGCTCACCGACGCCGGGCAGGAGCAGTGGGTCGCCCAGGTCTACGCCGCGCTCTACACCGCAGCTCAGAACAGCTACTACGCCGCCCAGCAAGTGATCAACAGCGCCATCAGCACGCTCGAGGATCAGATCGCCGGCGTCGACACCCTCACGCTACGCCGCGAGGAAAGCGACGAGATCATGAAAGGCGTCATCCGCTGGCTGCTCGGATCGGCGTTCTCATTCATGCCCGACGACGTCAGCAAGCTCTTCGCCGGACAGGGATCCGACCTGCTACACGGCGTCGCATTCACCGGTAATGAGCTCGGCCTGGATGCGAGCCAGTGGACGACGATGTTCCAGTATGAGGAGATGGTGAAGTTCGTCAACGAGGCGATCGAGTGGGAAAACATCCTCTACTTCGTCTATCCCTACTTCTGGGACATACCGGACAGCTGGAACTTCATCCGCCAGATCCGCCACCCCGATCCAACCCGCGAAGCCTTCCTGCGGGCCGGAAGTGCCCGCGTCGTGCTGACGATCCGACCCGGCTACGAGGAGGCCTGGACATCGTTCGTCGAGCTCGGCGACTTCGGATCGATGCTCCCGCCCGACCACCCATACATGACCATCGCCCAGGAGATCCAGAACTACGACAGCACCAACTACCCAGGCATCCCACCGGCGAACCCGGAGCAGCCCGACCAAAGCGAAGACTCGGCGGAGCAAGGGGTGCTCCTGGCCGAATGGTACGAGTACACCCCATCCTCAGGAACGGACATCGCGGTCACCAGCGACCTTACGACGATCGCCTGACCCTGACGGGCGACGAATGCGTCGAGGGACGCGGTTCAGCCATGGCGAGGGGCAGAGTCGAACTGCCGACACCGCGATTTTCAGTCGCGTGCTCTACCAACTGAGCTACCTCGCCGCGGGCGTCAGTCTACCGCGGGCGCCGCGGCGGACGGCAACACAGATGAGCGGCCTCCGGGACGGTGATACCGCTCCGCGAAGGCCGCTCTGTGTCACCCATCCCACCACTCGCGGCGGGCCGCGTCAAGGGGGGTCGCCCGATTCGTTCAGCTGAGCACGGGCTCGAACTCGACCAGCACCGTGTCCAGCGTGGAGGCGTCCATCAGCTCGCCGGCGTTGCCGCGGTTGATGGCGATCGACAGCCGCTGCTCCGAGTCCTCGTAGAGGACGAGATCGCCCCGTCCGACGTCGGCGAACGTGCGCGCGCAGGTCGCGAAGTAGCTGTCGTCGCCGAGCGTCACCTCGACCCTGCGGCCGCTCTCGAACCGATCGCCGAGGTCGGCCAGCGCCGCTGACAGCTGGATGTTCCCGAACCGGTCGAGCTGCTGAACCGTGGCCGTCAGCAGCGTCCCCTCCACGCTCGTCGCCAGCTCGCGGGCACGCACCAGCGTGTCCGGGTCGACCGCGTGCCCCAGCCGCTCAGGGTCGAGCCCGGCCGCCAGGTGGCCGCTCACGGGGGCGAACACGTCGCGGCCGTGGAACGTGCGCGACACCGAATCCAGCATGTACTCGGAGCTCGTGATCTCGATCGCCAGCTCGATGCCGCCGCTGGCCTCTGCGGCCGCGATCAGCAGCCCGTTGTCGGGCCCCACGAACAGCCGTCCGTCGGCGCTGCGCACGCAGATCGCCCGCCGCTCCGATCCCACGCCGGGGTCGACCACGGCCATGTGCACGCCCACGGGCAGGTAGGGCACCGACGCCGCCAGCACCCGCGAGCCCTGCCCGACCGACTGCGGCTCGATCCCGTGCGCCAGGTGGATCACCTCGGCCTCCGGGCAGGTGCGGACGATCACGCCCTGGCAGACGCCGACGAACGGATCCGACGACCCGAAGTCGGACAGAAACGTGACGATCGGCCGGCTCATCTGGGGTCTGACTCTATCGCCGCCGCCCGCAGCACCGCCGCGACCAGACCCTCCACGTCGTGCGGGTCGGCCTCGACCAGCGGCTCGACGCCGTGCGCTCGCAGCGACCCGCTCGTGACCGGCCCGATCGAGACCGCCCGGATCGCCGTCAGGTCGGCCGGCGCCAGAGCCCCGAGCACGTTCTCCACGGTCGATGACGACGTGAACGTGACCAGGTCGGACGCGACCACCGCCTCGCGGTCGACCGGCTCCCGCAGCGTCCGGTAGAGGTGCAGCACGTCGACCGCTGCGCCGCGCGCCCGCAGCTCGTCGGGCAGGGCCGTGCGCGCGCCCTCCGCCGTCGCCACCAGCACCCGCTTGCCGCCGACCTCGCCCAGCGCGTCGGGCAGCGCGTCTGAGACGGCCTGCTGCGGCACCACGTCGGCGACGATGCCACGCGCCGCCAGCGCATCGGCCGTGGCGCGGCCGACCGCCGCCACGGTCACCCCGTGCAGCGCCCGCACGTCACCGGCCAGCAGCCGCCCCACCCCGTTGGCGCTCGTCAGGCAGACGATGTCGTACGACCCCAGGTCGGGCGGCTGGAACTCGAGCGGCTCGATCGATATCCCGGGAGCCTCCACCACCTGCGCGCCCAGCTCGGACAGGCGCGCGGCCAGCCCGCTGGCCTGTGCCCGCGCCCGCGTCACGACCACCCGCAGCCCGAACAGCGGCCGCCGCTCATACCACGCCAGCTGCTCGCGGAGCGACGCGACGGCGCCGACCAGCGTGATCGCGGGCGCCGGGAGGTCGGCCGCCGCCTCGGCGATCTCGGACAGCGGCGCCACCACCGTGCGCTGCCTGGGGCGGGTGCCGTGGGAGATCACCGCGGCCGGGGTGTCCCCCGGCATGCCCTGCTCGATCAGGCGGTCCGCGTTCGCCCGAAGCGCGCGCACGCCCATCAGGAACACCAGCGTGCCCGGCGTGGACGCGAGCGAGGCCCAGTCCAGGTCGCTCTCCGGCTTGGTGGGATCCTCGTGGCCGGTGACGACCGTGAACTGGGCGGCGAGCCCGCGCTGGGTGACCGGGATGCCCGCGTAGGCCGGCACGGCGTAGGCCGACGAGATGCCGGGCACCACCTCCCAGCCGATGCCCGCCTGCGCGAGCACCTGCGCCTCCTCGCCGCCGCGGCCGAAGACGAACGGATCTCCGCCCTTGAGCCGCACGACGCAGGAATGCCGGCCGGCCAGCTCCACCAGCAGCGCGTTGATCTGGTCCTGGGAGAGGGCGTGGCGGTCCGGCTCCTTGCCGGCGTAGACCCGCTTGGCGGACGCCGGCGCGAGCGCCACGATCCGGGGGTCGGCCAGCCGGTCGTAGACCACCGCGTCGCAGCGTCCCAGCAGCTCCCGGCCGCGCACCGTCAGCAGCCCGGGATCTCCCGGCCCGGCACCCACCAGGTACACGGTCACGGCGCCACCCACGACGTCACATGCAGCTCGCCCCGCTCGAACCAGGCGTGCGCCGCCACCGGCACCGTGCAGCCGCCGCCCAGCTCCGCGACCCGGGCGCGCTCGGCATCCACCCGCCGGTGCGACGGCGAATGGTCGAGCGACGACACCAGCTCCGCCTCGCCGGCCCGCACCTGCAGCGCCAGGGCGCCCTGGCCGGCCTCGGGCACGAACACGGACGGATCGAACAGGAAGCCGATGCGGCTGAGCAGACCCAGCCGCACCAGCCCGGCGGCGGCCAGCACGATCGCGTCGGCCTCGCCCGCGTCCAGCTTTCGCAGGCGCGTGTCCACGTTTCCGCGCAGCGGCACCACCTCGAGGTCGGGCCGCAGCACGCCCAGCAGGCCTGCCCGCCGCGCCGATGACGTGCCGATGCGGGCGCCGGCGGGGATCTCGGCCAGCGAGCCGTACGGCCCGCAGCAGGCGTCCCGCGGGTCCTCACGCTCGGGCACGGCCGCGATCTCGAGGCCGGCCGGCATGTCGCCGGTCAGATCCTTGGCGCTGTGCACCGCCACGTCGATGCGGCCGTCCAGCAGCGCCTGCTCGATCTCGCGGGTGAACACGGCCCGCCCGTCGCCGATCTGGTCGTAGCGGCGCTCGCGATCGCGGTCGCCGGCCGTCTCGATCACGACCAGCTCGGCATCGTCCAGCCGGTCCGCCACCCACCCCGCCTGGGCCCGAGCCAGCGCGCTACCGCGCGTGCCCAGCCGGATCACGGCCGCGAGCTGAGGCCGAACAGCTCGTTCATGGCGGCCACGTGCGCGGCGTCGCCGTGCTCGGCGGCGAGCTCCTTGAGACGTACCGTCGGCCGGTGCAGCAGCTTGTTCAGCATGCTGCGCGTGAGCTGGTCGACGCGCTCGCGGTCGGCCTCGGAGAGCGACTCCCAGCGCCCGTCCATGCGCTCCAGCTCGTCGCGGCGGATCTGCTCGGCCAGCGCCCGCAGCTGCGTGATCGCAGGCACCACCTCGAGCGCGGCCAGCCAGCTGCGAAAGTCGTTGGCCTGGACGGCCACGATCGCGTAGGCCTGCGCGGCCTCGACCTGGCGCAGGCCGATGTTGTGCAGCACCGTCTCCTCGAGGTCGTCGATGTTGACCAGCGTGACACCTTCGATCTCGGCGACGGCCGGATCGATGTCGCGGGGCAGCGCCAGGTCGACCAGCACGCGGCGGCCGGGAGGGACGTCGCCGGGGCCGATCAGGTATCCATCCGACACGGTCGAGCTGACCACGACGTCGGCCTCCGCCACCGCCTCGGCCAGCCGGTCGAGCGGGACGCTGGTGCCGTTGAACCGCTCTGCCAGCGCGGCTCCGCGCTCGCGGCTGCGGTTGGCGACCGCGATCTCGACGCCGCCCCGCGAGGCCAGGTTCTGGGCGACCAGCTCGGCCACCTTGCCCGCACCCACGATCAGCACACGGGCGCCGCCGAGGTCGCCCAGCCGCTCGCGCACCAGCTCGGCGGCGACGGACGCGACCGACGCGTTCGAGCGGCCGATCGCGGTCTCGTTGCGGACGCGCTTGCCCGCCTCGAGCGCCTCGTGGAACAGCCGGTTGGAGACCGTGCCGGTCGATCCCATCTCCAGGGCGTGCTGGTAGGACTCGCGGATCTGGGCCAGGATCTGGGCCTCGCCCGGCACCAGCGAGTCGAGGCCGCCGGCCACCTCGAACAGGTGCTCGGCCGCGTCGCCGCCCTCGCGCACGTACAGCAGCGGCTCGAGCGCGCTCTCGCTGCGGTGCGCGTAGTCGGCCAGCCGCCGCAGCGCCGCCTCGCGCATCGCCTCGGGATCCGACCCCACCATGTACAGCTCGCAGCGGTTGCAGGTGGACAGTCCCACCGCCTCGATCACCGCGTCCTCGGCGATCACCGCCTCGATCAGCCGCTGTCCGTGAGCCTGCGCCGCCAGCTGCTCGCGCACCGCGATCGGGGCATGCCGGTGGCTGGTGCCGACCAGCAGCAGGTGCACCTGGTCAGGCATCGCTCGCCGCCCTGCGCTCCATCAGCGCCGCGATCTCGTCCAGCTGCCGCTCCATCCGCCCCAGCTTGGCGTTGAGGATCGCGATGTAGGCCAGCGTCACGACCCAGGCCAGCCCGTAGACGGCGGCCACCGACTTGACCGCGAACTCGTCGATCACGCCTCGCCCCCGGCCAGCCGGCGGATGGCGCGCAGGCGGTCGTCGATCCGCTTGCCGCGCAGCTCGATCAGGTACATGGTCACCGACAGCGTGATCATCGCCGCCAGCGCCACCAGGAACGTCAGGAACATGCTGCCGTCCATGTTGGCACCGTTCTCGTTGAAGGTGATTGGATGGATCAGGTCGTTGGTCTGGGCGACGTGTACGCCGATCACCGACAGCGGGATCAGGCCCACGCCCAGCACCGCGTAGACGGCCGAGAAGGTGGCCCTGCGCTCGCCCGGCTCGACCGAGAAGCGCAGCATGAAGTAGGCGCAGTTGAACAGGAAGATGATCAGGAACGTGGTCAGCTGGGTGTCGCCCCAGAACCACCAGGTGCCCCACGCGATGTTCGCCCAGATCGAGCCGGTGACGAGCGTCAGCGACCCGAAGATCACGCCCAGGTGCATGGGCACGTAGCTCTTCAGGTCGAGCGACATGTCGCGCGTCAGCAGGAAGCGGGCGCCGTTCACCGCCCCCCACGTGAACAGGAAGTACGTGGTCAGCGCGATCGGCACGTGGAAGTAGAAGATGCGCTGCGAATAGGCTATGCGTGGCGCCTCATTCACATCCGTGGGGACGTAGAAAAAGATCATCGCCAGGGCCAGCGCCATCAGCAGCGCGGCCGCCGTGGCGGCGGCTGTGGCCCGGTCCGGGCGGGCCCTGTGCGAGCCGTTCACCAGCGTTCAGTCCTCCACGACGTACTCGAAAAGCGCCCAGCCCAAGAGCGCAAAGATCGTATCATAGAGAGCCAGAAACCCGAGCCCCTGAAGTGCGCCCAAACCGCCATTTTGCGGGGGAATTGAGTCCACCGACATGCGCACCGCGACGCTCACAAGCGGTAGCGCGAACGGCAGGAACAGCACCGGCAGCAGCACCTCGCGGGCGCGCACGTTGGAGACCAGGCCGGCCAGCAGCGCGCCCAGCATGGCAACGCCCAGGTCGGCTAGCGCCAGCGCCGCGGCCAGCACGGCCAGCGACGGCGACCGGCCGTCCTGGAGGAAGAACAGCCAGAACAGCGGCAGCGCCACGGCCTGCGTCACGCCCAGGAACAGGAAGGTGGCGCTGGCCCGCGCGGCCCAGATCGCGGAGCGGTCGGCGGGGGCCGACAGCAGCCCGTCCCAGATGCCGTGCTCGCGCTCCTGGGCGAAGCTGCGCACCAGCGCCAGCATCGACGTGAACACGACCACCACCCACAGCAGGCCGGTGGCGGCGCGGGTGCCGCCGGCCAGACGCTCGCCGCCCAGGCCCAGCCGCACCAGCACCAGCGCGCCCACGACGAACACCACCATGGCCGGTACCAGCTCGCGCCCGCGCAGCTCCAGCAGCAGGTCCTTGCGAAGCAGCGCCCGGTACGCCCTCATGCCGCCCTGCCCGCCGCCAGACGCAGCCGGCCGTGCTCCAGCCCGGCGAACCAGTCCGGCTCGTGCGTGGCGATCACGGCCGCGCCGCGGTGTGCCGCCAGCACGCCGCGCAGGCGCTCACGACCGTCCTCGTCGAGCCCTGTGGTGGGCTCGTCCAGCAGCAGCAGCGACGGTGAGTGCAGCATCGCCCGCGCCAGGCCCAGCCGCTGGCGCAGGCCGCGCGACAGTTCGCCGGCGGGGTCCGCGCCGCGGCCGTCAAGCCCGGCCAGCTCGAGCACCTGCTCGATCCGCTCGCGGCCCACGCCGTACAGCGCCGCGTACAGCTCGAGGTTCTCGCGTGCGGTCAGCACGGGATAGACCAGCGGCTCGTGCCCGACGTAGCCGATCGCGGGGCGCACCTTGCGCGCGTCGCGCGGCAGTAGGTGGCCGTCGATCGCGACCTCGCCGGCGTGAGGACGCAGCACCGTTGCCAATACACGCAACAGCGTCGTCTTGCCGGCGCCGTTTCCTCCGGTCAGGAGCAGCCGCTCACCCGGCGCAACCGTCAGGCTGACCGCGTCCAGCGCCACCCGCTCGCCGTAGCGGCGGGTGAGGCCGTCGCAGCGGACGGCCGGCGTGCGCTCAGGCGAGGACATCGGCCAGCACCCCGGCCAGAAAGACGACCGAGATGACGCCGTTCAGCGTGAAGAAGGCGACGTTGACGCGAGACAGGTCGTCGGGGTGGACGATCGAGTTCTCATAGCCGAGCAGCGCCGCCACCGCGGCCAGCCCCAGGTAGTAGAACGGGCCCAGGCCCAGCGACACGCCCACGGCGATCAGCAGGCAGACGGCGAGCAGGTGGCAGATCCGCGTCACCATCAGGGCCGGCCCGATCCCGAACCGCGCCGGCAGCGAGTACAGCCCCTCGCGGCGGTCGAAGTCGACGTCCCCGGTGGCGTAGATCACGTCGAAGCCGCCGATCCAGAGCGCCACCGCGAACCACAGCAGGAACGGCGCCAGGGCGACATCTCCGCTGACCGCCAGCCAGGCCCCGATCGGGGCGAGACCGGTGGACAGGCCGAGCGCGAGGTGGCAGAGCCAGGTGAAGCGCTTCGTGTAGGGATAGAGCACGAACGCCAGCACCGGGATCGGCCACAGCCACCGCACCACCGGGTTGAGCTGCCAGGCGGCGACCAGGAACACGGCCAGCGCCAAGGCGCAGAAGGCCAGCACCTGGATGTTGGACAGGAGCCCGCTGGGGATCTCGCGGGCCGCGGTGCGCGGGTTGCGGGCGTCGATCTCGGCGTCGATCAGGCGGTTCAAAGCCATGGCCAGGCTGCGGGCACCCACCATCGCCAGCGTCACCCAGCCCAGCGTGGCCGCGGACGGCACCTCGCCGATCGACAGGATGGCGCCCACGAAGGCAAAGGGCAGCGCGAAGATGGTGTGCTCGAACTTGACGAGCGAGACGAAGCGCCGAGCGGTCACGGCCGTGGTCACGGGTGCTCCGTGGGTCGCGATGTGAGCAGCTCGATGCCGTGACCGAGCGCCGGTGCGATCGCGTCGAAGCACTCGGCGCAGGCCCGCGGGCTGCCGGGGAAGTTGATGATCAGCGCTGCGCCGCGGATGCCGCTCGAGCCCCGCGACAGCAGCCCGTGCGGCGACGCCCGGCGGGACACCTCACGCATCGCCTCGTCGAGGCCGGGGGTCGGCCGCTCGACGACCGCGGCGGTCGCCTCGGGCGTGACGTCGCGCGGTGCGAATCCGGTGCCGCCGGTGGTCAGCACCAGCTCGGCCAGGCCGGCCAGCTGCTCGAGCGCGCCCGCGATCTGGTCGCGCTCGTCGGCGACGGTGCGCCGCTCGACCACCTCGAACCCGGCCGACGCTGCCCGCTCCGCCAGCACCTCGCCGCTTTCGTCCTCACGCGACCCGGACGCGACGCCGTCTGACACCGTCAGCACCGCCGCCCTCACTCCGGTCTCCGCCAGTGACCCGACTTGCCACCGTCCTTCTCGAGCAGGCAGGCGTGGTCGATCGTGATGGCCGGGTCGAGGCCTTTGGTCATGTCGTAGACGGTCAGCGCCGCCGCCAGGACGGCGGTCAGCGCCTCCATCTCGACGCCGGTCTGGGCGGTGGTCTCAGCTGCGGCCGTGATCGTGACGCCGTCCTCGACGACCACCGGGGTCACGTCCACGCGCGTCAGCGGCAACGGGTGGCACAGCGGCACGATGTCGGGCGTGCGCTTCGCGGCCATGATCCCGGCCACGCGCGCCACCGCCAGCACGTCGCCCTTGGGCAGGCTGCCGGCCACGATCCGGTCACGCACCTCGTCGCCGAGCGTCACGTGCGCGACCGCGACCGCGCGCCGCTTGCTGACGGGCTTGTCGCCCACGTCGATCATGCGGATCTCCGACATCGCGCGAAGTCTACGGGCTGATCACACCGAGAATGCCAGCAGCTCGCCCCTTGAGGGAAGTGGGATGGCCTGCTCGGTACGATCCGAGCATGGCGGCCGCCGACGACGACTGGCGTCTCACAGCGCAGGAGAAGTACCTACTCGAAGTCGAGCTGCTGAGAAAGCCCTACCGAGCGCGCGGCGCGAGCTGGGAGCACGACCATTGCTCATTCTGCTGGGCGACGTTCATGGATCCGAACTTCTCGGACGAGCACCGGGAGGCGATCGCGAATGACCCCGAGGTGCTGATCGAGGGCTACGCCACGACGGCGACTCACCCGATGGGTGCCGACTATTACTGGATCTGCCCGACCTGTTTCGAGGACTTCGTCGGGCGGTTCAAGTGGCGCGTTGTGGACGCCTGAGCGCGGATCACTCCCGGGGCGGGCAGTTCCGTTCGCGCTGCAACGTACGCCCTGACCGCCATCAGGGGCTCTCCGGA
>DASUHV010000318.1:0-6808 GCA_036273355.1 Gaiellales bacterium | reverse complement strand
CACGATGTCGGCCCCGGCCGCGGCGTGCGACACCGCCGTCTGGGCCAGCAGCTCCAGCGTCAGATCGTTGTCCACCTCGCCGTCGCGCAGCACCCCGCAATGCCCGTGCGACGTGTACTGGCAGAGGCAGACATCCGTGATCAGCACCAGCTCGGGCACCGCCAGCCGGATCGCGCGCAGCCCCAGCTGGACGATCCCCTCCTCGTCGTACGCGGAGCTGGCCGCCTCGTCCTTGTGATCGGGGATGCCGAACAGGATCACGGCCGGGACCCCCGCCGCGTGCACCGCCCGCGCCTCCTCGACCAGCGTCTCGATCGAATGGTGGAACTGCTCGCTGAGCGAGGGGATCGGCGTGGCCGGCCCGCTGCCCGCCCGCACGAACAGCGGCTGGATCAGGTCGGCCGCCGAGAGGCGCGTCTCGCGCACCATGCCCCGCAGGGCATCGGTGCGTCGCAGCCTGCGCAGGCGTGTGGCCGGAAACGACATGGCTGAGATTGTATCGCCGGGCCTTTACATGACCATCACGTGCGAATAGGATTGCCACGAATGGACTCCGGGGGAAAGGCCGGCATGCTGCAGAACGATCACGAGCTTGACTACTCGAACGAGGCCCTGCGCAAGCTCGGCGCCCGGATCCGGCATCTCCGCCGCCGGCGCGCGATGACCCAGCGCGATCTCTCCTTCGAGGGCTGCTCCTACAGCTACCTGGCCCGCATCGAGGCCGGCGACCGCAGGCCCAGCCCGCGCGTGCTGGTGGAGATCGCCCGCCGCCTCGGCGTCACGCCCGAGGAGCTGACCGGAGAGGTCTCCAACGAGCAGCGCACCCGCTCGCTCGAGGTGCTGGACGCCATGATGATGATCCGCCTCGAGCAGTACGAGGAGGCCGAGGAGCTGCTGCGCGGCGTGCTGCGCGAGGCCGAGGTCGACGCGGACGCCGAGCGTATGAGCGAGTGCTACGAGGGCCTGGCCCTGATCTCGGCCCGTCGCGGCCGCGACGGGCAGGCGCTGGAGCTGTTCCAGCAGGCGCTGGAGGTGGGCGATCCGCCGCACCCGGCGCAGCGGCCCGACCTCTACATCGAGATGGCGCGCCTTTACATCGGCGCCGGCGACGCCGCCCGCGCGATCGCGCTCATGAACGACTGCGCGGAGCAGCTGCGACAGCAGCCCGGCCGCGACCTGGCCAAGCTCGTGCGCTACACCCTCCTGCTTAGCCAGGCCTACTCCGACGCGGGCGACTACGGCAGCGCCGGCACCGTGCTGGCCGCCGCCCTGCGCGACGGCGCCGAGGAGGTCGACCTGCAGAGCCGGGCCCGCGCGTACTACTCGCTGTCGCGCCTCTACGCCAGCACCGGCCAGGTCGGCCAGGCCATCGCCTACGCCGACCGCGCGCTCGCGATCTACGAGCTGATGGACGACAATGACGCTCTGGCGGATGCACATCTGTTGTATGCGCAGAATCTGCTGGACGCGGGCGAGACGGCCCGCGCCGAGGAGCACCTGTCCGCCTCACGCAGCCTGCTGGGCGCCCGCCCGAGCCCGCTCGATCTCGGGTTCGTGGTGGTCGAGGAGGCGCGCTGCGCACTCCAGAAGGGCGACACGGAGCTGGCCTCGAGCAAGGCTCGGGAAGGCGTCGAGCTGCTCGGAAACGGCGCCCTGCCCGGGCAGCTGGGCGACGCCTACCTGGTGCTGGCCCGCGTCTACGACGAGCTGGGCGACGCGGAGCGGGCCGAGTGGGGCTTCACGGCCGCGATCGACGCGATCCGCCAGCAGAACGGCTGGACGCGCGAGCTGGCCAAGGCCTACCGCTGGTACGGCAAGTTCCTGAAGCGGATGGGCCGCGCCGAGGCCGCGCTGGAGGCGTTCGAGCTGGCCGCCGACCTGGCGCCGTCCAACCAGGACGCGATGGCGCCGACGCCGCAGTCGGACGTCAGCAGCTCAGCCGCTACGAGCCCGCAGTAGCCGGGCCGCCGCCGGGCGGCACCGTGGGCGGCGGTGGCGGCGCGGGGCCGTGCACCTCGACCGGCACCTCCACCTGCAGCGGTCCGTTCCCCCACGGCTCCAGCCCGACTCGCTCCCTCAGGAACCAGAACAGTTCGCGGCCGATCGCGAGCAGCGGCAGCGTCACGAACACGCCCGCGAACCCGTACAGCTGCTGGCCGGCCAGCAGCGCGAAGATCACCAGCAGCGGGTGCACCCCCACCGCGCCGCCCATCAGCTTGGGGATCACGATGTGGCCCTCGACCTGGTGGATGAACAGGAACGCCAGCGCGACGGCGATCGCCGCCGTGGGCGACTCCGCCAGCGCCACCGCCATCGGCGGGATCGCGCCGATCCACGGCCCCACGTAGGGGATCACCTCGGTCAGCGCGGCGAACGCGCCGAACGCGATCGCGTAGTCGCTGCCGCCCTGGAAGATCCCGAGCTCGCCCAGGATCCACATCAGCCCACCGGCGGTCGCGCCGATCACCAGCGACACCAGCGTCTGGCCGCGGACGTAGGACAGGAGCGCCCGCTCCAGGCGCACCACGAGGTCGTCCTCCCCCTCGGCGGGCGGGAACACCCGCCTCAGGAACCGCGACAGTCGCGGCGCATCGAGCAGCATGTACACCGACACGACGATCACCAGCACGACGTTGAACAGGCTCTCGGCCACGCCCAGCAGCACCCCCTGGGCGACGCCCACCGCCTGCCCTGACACGCTCTCGATGTCCAGCGAGTTGACCTTCTGCTGCACCTTGTCGCCCAGCTGGCGGACGTTGATCTGCGACAGGCCGTGGTCGTCGAGCCACTGCTGCAGGTCGTCCAGCTTCATCTCGGCGGGTGTCTCGGTCTGGCCGGGCGCGGTGCTGAACTCGTCCTCGACCACGGTGCTGGCCGACTGCACCTGGGTCGCGATCACCGTCCCGGCCAGCACGCCCAGCGCCACGAACGTGATCGCGAAGGTGAGGTAGACGAGGAACACCGCCAGCGCGCGCGGGATCTTCAGCGCGCAGAACGCGCGCACGATCGGGTTCAGCAGAATCGCGATCAGCGCCGCCACCACGAAGATGAACATCGCGTGGCTGACCGCGGACATGAACTGCCACGCCCCGACCAGGATCAGCGGCAGCCCTACCAGCTGGACCCAGCGCGGGATCCGTACCATCCGCGGGGTGTCGGGCGGCATTGCGGCCATCCTAGCAACCGGTCCCCCCGACACCCGGCCTGGGCTAATCTGGACGGGTGATCGCGACCCGTCAGCGACAGCGACGGCGACGGCGCACCGTCCGACGGCGCGACCCGCACCGGCAGCGACGCGTGCTGGCCGTGGCAGCGGCCATCGTGCTCGCGGCGGTGGTGGTCGTCGTCCTCCACTCCGGATCCTCGTCGCGGGACACCAGCGGCATCGCGTCGCCGCACTCGCCGCAGCTGGCACCGAACGCGCCGCCCAGCCCGCCGCAGACGCTGGCAACGGTCAGCGGCCTCAGCCTCGAGGTGCCCGTCTCCGCCGGCCGCATCACCGCCATCGTCTACCACGCCACCGGCGCCACGAACGCGATCCCGCTGAGCCCGGCCGGCACCCAGAAGAACGCCGGGTTCCTGGCGCGGCTGGGCAACCGCCTGTTCGGGAGCGGCGGTGGGGGCGGCCCGTCCTACTACATCGACAGCAGCGGGGACGGTGCCGACACCGGGTCGGTGGACGTGGGCGCACCGGCCGGCACCGACGTCTACTCGCCGGTGGACGGAACCGTGGTCAGCGTCCAGCCCTACGTCCTGAACGGCAAGGCGCGTGGCAGCATCGTGCAGATCCGGCCCAGCGACCTGGCCGCCGTGATCGTGACCGTCGGCAACCTCGATCAGCACCTGGACGTCGACGTCGGCTCGCCCGTGCACGCCTCACAGACGCTGCTGGGCAAGATCGTCGACCTGTCCAAGCTGCTCCACCAGACGGTCGCGAACTACACGTCCGACTCCGGGAACCACGTCTCCATGCAGGTCAGCCCGGCCCCGGGAGCCAGCCCGCTCCTGTAGCCACGGCCGCGTGCCGTACGATCCGGCCGTGCGGATCCTCTTCATCGCGGACATCTTCGGAGCGCCCGGCCGCCGCGCGGTGGAGATGCACCTCCCGGAGCTGCGGGCCCAGCACGGCGTCGACCTGGTGGTGGCGAACGCCGAGAACGCGGCCGACGGCGTCGGCGTCACCAGCCGCATCGCCCTCAAGCTGTACACGGCCGGCGTGGACGCGATCACGCTCGGGAACCACGCCTACCGGCAGCGCGAGGTCTACCCGTTCCTGGAGTCGGACGACCGGATCGTGCGACCCGCCAACCATGCCGCCAACGCCCCGGGCCGGGGCGTGGCTGTCGTCGACGCCGCCGACGGCACCCGCGTGGCCGTGATCAACCTGATCGGCCAGCTGTTCCTGGACGCCGCCCAGAGCCCCTTCGAGGTGGCCGCCGGGCTGGTCGCCGACGCGCGCTCGCGGGCGAAGGTGGTGCTGGTCGACTTCCACGCCGAGGCCACCAGCGAGAAGGTGGCGCTGGGGCGGCTGCTGGACGGCCGCGTGACCGCGGTGATCGGCACCCATACGCACGTCCAGACCAACGACGCGACGGTGCTCCCAGGCGGGACCGCCTACCTCACTGACGGCGGCATGACCGGGCCCCACGACTCCGTGATCGGCGTCCGCACCGAGCTGGTGCTGCGGCGGTTCCAGACCGGGCTGCCGGTGCGGTTCGAGCCGGCCGAGAACGAGGTGCGCATCGAGGGTGCGCTGATCGAGTGCGATCCGGCCAGCGGCCGCGCCTCCTCGATCGAGACGTTCCGGTTCAGCGCGGGCTGAGCGGCTCCGGCGACGGCGCCCGCCGCGGCACCAGCATCGCGAACAGCGCCAGCGGCAGCCACCAGCAGATGTAGGGGTAGAACCAGTAGCTGGAGACCGCCTGCGTCGCGATCAGCACGGCCGCGGCCAGCGCCGCCACGGCCACCGCGTCCTTGCGTCCCCGCGGCAGCACCGCCAGCAGCAGGCAGCCCAGCACCACCGCCACCTGCAGCGCCTGCTGCAGCCAGTGCAGGGTCGGCCACCCCGGGTGGAACGCGCCCAGCGTCCAGATCGAGAGCGGCGTCACCCGGTTCAGCTGGTAGTGGAACGTTCGCTCCCAGAACAGGTGCAGGCCGTCGCTCTGCCGCGCCAGCATCGACAGCAGCAGCAGCGAGGTGCCCACGAACCCGGCCAGCGTCGCCACCCGCCCCCGCAGCGACATCAGCAGCGGCAGCAGCGCCAGCGGACCGAGCTTGGCAAGCCCAGCCGCCGCCATCAGCCCGCCCCGCAGCCACGGCACCGACAGGGCAGCGATGAACCAGGCCAGCAGCGCGCCGACCAGCGCGTCGTTGGTGTTCATGTTGAGCGCGTAGAGCGTGAACGGGTTGGCCACCCAGGCGAACGCCAGCAGCGTGCCCAGCCGCGGGTTGCCGAACCGCCACCCGGCCACGAACAGGCCCGCCATCGCCAACAGGTCGAACGCGCAGGAGGCCACGTGCGCGGCCGGCAGGTCGTCCCAGAGCCCGCTCCAGCCGAAGATGGCGACGAACGGCATGTACGCGACGTACACCGCCGGCCCGTACGTGTCGCCACTCGAGATCGGCGACTCGCAGCGGCCGCTGGTGGACTGGACGTAGCCGATCGGATCGCCGTTCGCGTAGCGGCCGGCACAGGCCGTCCCCTGGCTGGTCGGCATGTTCCCGTAGGGCTGGCTGCCGTTCAGCAGCAGGTCGGCGCCGACCACGCCGGCGTAGCCGACGTCGAGGATGTTCGAGTCCCGGTTGTTCAGCCCCAGCCGGAAGCCGACCAGGGCGAAGCACAGCGCCACCAGCACCAGCGCATGCGTCGCGCCGATATCGATGCCGCGCGGCCGGCGGCTGCTGCCCACGCGGATCATCCTGACCAGCAGGTAGACCAGCGGCGGGTAGATCAGCGGCGTCGAGATGAACACGTCGCCCTGGTTGAACCAGTGCAGGGAGACGCCGAACGAGAGCAGCACCAGCAGGTCGAGCGTGCGCATCGTGAAGGGCCGGCGCCAGTCCACCAGCCCGCCCAGGAACAGGGCGCAGAGTGGCAGGAACACCCACCAGCGGTTGGCCAGGCGCCCGTACGACGAGGGCTCGCCGCGGGCCAGCTGCCAGTCCACCTGTGGCCCGGTGCGGACGTTCGTCAGCATCATCGCCGTGTCGCTTATGCGGGCCGCCGCCACCTGCGCCCCCTCGCGGTCGTCGAAGGAGACCGTCCACACGCGGTCGTCGCCGAGCGTGGCCGTGGCCTCGACGCCCGGGTACTGGGCGATCCAGCTGCGCAGAGCGCCGGAGCGCCGCGCCAGCGTGATCGCCTCTGCGGACGTCAGCCGAGGAGGCCCCAGCTTCGGCGTGACGGTCGTGTTCAGGATCGCGCTGGTGGAGTCGTCGATCTTGAACGAGGCCAGCACGGTGTGCTTGCCGCGGGGCTCGAGCACGGCCGTCCACGTGCCGCTGGGCGCATCGAACACGACCTCCCAGTGCGCGCCCTTGTTGGCCGCGAGCAGCGGCCCCACCGCCGGGTCGCTGGCCGCGATCGCGATCACGCGCGCCGCCGTCAGATGTGGCTTGGCGTCGGCGCGCGCTACGCCGGGCGCCAACAGCAGCGCCAGCACGAGCGCGATCGCGCCTCTAGATGATCGATTCCACAACTACGCGGCGAAGCTCCAGAGCTTATTGCCAAGGAAGCTGATGGGCGTTGCGACCACGATGGCGATCGCCGCGGCGACCGGCTTGTGCAGCCCCACCACCTCGACCAGGA
>DASUHV010000317.1:0-5746 GCA_036273355.1 Gaiellales bacterium | reverse complement strand
GCGGCCGGAGCCAAAGCTGTCGGAGGAGCGCTGTCCGTGCACCGACCTGGCGTCGGTCAGCGAGCGCAGCGCTCTGGCGGCGGGCCGCTTTCTGGGCCGGGGTGACCCGCGCGGGGCCGACACGGCCGCCTGCGAGGCGATGGTGCATGCGATCGACGCGCTGCCCGTCAGCGGCACGGTCCTGATCGGCCGTAGCGAGCAGGGCCACCCGCTGGCGCCGGGCGCGACCATGGGCGGCGGCGGCATGGAGCTGGAGCTGGCCTGCGACCCGGTCGAAGGCGCGGCGGTGGTGGGGCGCGGCGGGGTGGGCGCGCTCTCGATCCTGGCCGCGTGCGAGCCGGGCGGCATCACGCGGGTGCCGCGGATGTACATGAAGAAGATGGCGGTCGGGCCGGTCGCGAAGGGCCGGATCGACCTGCGCCAGGGCGTGACCGAGAACCTGCAGGCGATCGCCGAGGCGTTCGGGCGGCAGGTGGGGGACATCACCGCCGTGGTGCTCGACCGGCCCCGGCACGACGACCTGATCGCCGAGATCCGCGAGGCCGGAGCGCGCATCAAGGTGATCGCCGACGGCGACATCACCGCCACGATCGACGCCGCCATCCGCGGCACCAACGACCACCTGGCGGTGGGCATCGGCGGCTCGTTCGAGGGCATCATCTCGGCGGCGGCGCTGCACTGCCTGGGCGGCGAGATCCAGGGCCAGCTGTGGCCGATGAGCCGCACCGAGATCCGGCAGGCCGGCGAGTACGGGATCGACGACATCAACCAGATCTTCGGCATCGACGACCTGGTCAGGGGGCACCAGATGGTGGTCGGCACGGGCATCTCGAACGGCGACCTGCTGCGCGGGGTGCGCTACTTCGCGGAGGGCGCCCGCACCCAGTCGATCGTGCTGTGCTCGCGCTGCAACCGCGTCCGCTTCATCGATTCGATCCACCTGTTCTCGAAGACCCGGCATGAGGAGATTCGCCTGTGACGGCTGAGCCACAGCTGTTCGAGCTGCACGAGCTGGCACGCGAGCGCGGCATCGACGGCTACAGGCTGTTGTCGAAGGCGGAGCTGATGGAGGCGGTCGGCGACCTGCCCCCGCCCGGGCCGACGGTGGTCGAGACGGCGGCCGTGCGGGACGGGCTGGCGGTGCTGACGCTGCGCGGCCAGGGCGGCGACAACGCGCTGGCGCTGGAGACGCTGGAGCAGCTGGCAGACGAGGTGGAGCGGCTGGCGGCCGACGAGTCGGTGCGGATGATCGCGATCACCGGCTCCGGCAGCCGCATCTTCTGCTCGGGAGCGGATCTCGAGCGGGTGCGCGAGCTGCCCGGCAAGGAGGTCACGGAGCGCGGCAGCCGCGCGTGTGACCGGATCGCGGCGGCGGGCGTCCCGACGGTGGCGCTGATGAACGGGCACGCGGTGGGCGGCGGCATCGACCTGGCGCTGGCCTGTGACTGGCGGATCGCGGCGCAGGGGGCGAAGCTGCGGTTCATCCACAACGAGCTCGGCTACTGCCCTCCGTGGGGCGGGGCGCAGCGGCTGTCGCGGCTGCTGGGCGCGGGGGTGGCGCTGCGCCTGTTCGCGACGTGTGACCTGCTGTCGGCGGACGAGGCGCGGACCACCGGGCTGGTGGACGCGGTGCTGCCGCGCGAGAAGCTGCTGGGGCGGGCCGAGAGCATGGCCGGGAAGGTGGCGCGGGCAGGACGCGGGGCGGTGTCTGCGACGAAGGCGCTGCTGGGGGAGACGGCGGCGACGGGCCACGAGGCGGCGTTCGCTGCGCTGTGGGACGCGAACGCTACGATGTAGGCATGAGCATCACCGAAGAGCAGGTGTTCGACGCGCTGCGGGTGGTCGAGGACCCGGAGCTGGGGATGGACGTGGTCGACCTCGGCCTGGTCTACGACGTGCGGGTGGAGGACGAGAACAAGGTCACCGTCACCTACTCGCTGACGTCGATGGGCTGCCCGGCCGGCGCGATGATCCAGGAGCAGATGCGCGACGTGGTCTCGTCGCTGGAAGGCGTGGGCGAGGTCGTCACCGACCTGACCTGGACGCCGCCGTGGTCGCCCGAGATGATGTCGGACGACGCCAAGTTCGTGCTCGGCTTCTAGCCGCCAGCTTCGCGAAACCGGTCAGAGAGACTTCGTCCCTCGGGGCCTCCGTGCACCCTCACCGACCATCTGGTGGTCTCCTTGCCCAGGACGATGGTCGGAACCTGGTATCCATCGAGGGCCGCTAGGATCTCTGATTCGAACCGGCCGCTTCGGGCAGCCGAGTGGCCGGCGAGCCCCTCCAGACAGCGCTCTCGCTCCGCGTCGGCGCCGAACACGAGGCGCAGCGGAAACAGCGACCGCTCCTGCCCTGATTCCGCGCCGCTGATCTCGGGCGCCGAGATGATCGCCTCGTCGCGATCCACGGCCGGATCGAGTGCCGCGTCGATGTCGATGAAGTACCAGCGTTGCGTGGGCTCGGCCCCATCGTCTTGCGTCTGCACGGGACGACCGGACGCGAGTGCCTCGTAGAGGCCGGTGATGCGACGTCGCCCGTCGATCAGCAGCCGCTCAGGCTCCGTGGACGGCAACGGGAGTTCTCCGATCGGATGCGTCGCGAACTGCAGATCCGTGACCCCTGCCTCCAGGAGCATCACCGCTCCGATCGGATAACCGAGCGACACACTGGCGAGCAGGCTCTTCATCCACTCGTCTGTCAGGATCAGCTCGCGCTGAAACTCGGGGACCTGGATCCTGCCGTCGTGCGCCTCCTTGAGCAGTCGTGCGAGCGGCTCCATCACGGTGACCCCGAGTCTACGGACAGACACTGGCCCGCGAGCCGCCTGGCGCCGGCGCAGGGGAAGGAGTCGGCGCTCCTCCCCCTGCCAGCGAACGTCAGCCGGTGATGTGGAACGTCAGCCGGATCCTGTTGGTCGTACCGATGTTCTCCGCCTCGACTTCACCGGTTGCGTTGGCGAATCGACCGGTTCCGCCGGTGATCGCGTTGAACCAGTCCGTTGCCGGAGACGTCAATCCCTGGATCGTGATCTGGCTCCCGTTCGGGAAGCGGCCGCCCAGGTTGAAGACGCCGCTGCAGTCCCCCAATTCCTGATCCGGAGCACTGATCGCGCAGCGCACGATACCGAAGCCGACGCGCACCCCGTTCCGGCGCAGGGGTCCGCTGACCGCGAACTCGTCGAAGCCGCCCGGGTCGCCGGCGTTCAGCCGGAAGGACGGCTGGACGAACACGGCTCGGATCGTCACGCCTGCGGTACTCGACGGGCCGGCCTGCCGAGCGGCGCTCACCCCGTGTGTCGCGGTGCCGAGCCATCCGGTGTGGATGCGCACGGCCGTGCGGCTCGACCCGGACGTGGCCGACGCCACGGCAGCAATCGCGGCCGCAGAGACGAGACACGCCGCAAGAACTGCAAGGAAGTTCCGTCTGTTTCTGGACACGTGGTATCTCCCTCCCTGTCGAATCAGGACGTTGTAATCGGCTCGCCGGGGGATCCCGCGCGCCGCGCGGCCGTGCCGATATGCGACAGCCACCTGCACGCCAGACATGGCGATGCACGACCGAGTCATGCCCCAGCCGATCCGACCGACGATCGACACCCCCGCGACGTGGAGCCATGTCACACGTGACATTACTCCTGGTCGTGTCGGGCAGAAAGTGGCGGAATGACCCCGGCCACCGACCAAGCCTGGCGGTGTAAGGTGGTCGGCGGTGTGCCGGGAAGACGGGTCGGCGACATCTCGCCATGCCACTCGCCGCCTCCCTCTTTCTCGTCTGTCTGGCCGCCAGCCTCGGCTCCAGCTTCGTGCTTGCGCGCACGCTCGACCGGATCGGGGTGCGGCTGCGGCTGACCGACGCCGTGATCGGCATGATGACGGCTCTGGGCGCGGACGCACCGGAGATCTCAACCGCCGCGGCCGCCGTGCTCAGCAAGCACGATGACATCGGCGTGGGCGTGGTGCTGGGCTCCAACGTGGTCAACCTGGCCGCGCTGCTGGGCATCGGTGCGCTGCTGGCCGGGCGCGTCCACCTCGGCCGCCGGGCGGCGATGCTGGAGGGAGCAACCGCCATCGCTGTTGCGGCGGTCGCCGTGCCGGTGGCGGCAGGCTGGTTCGGCCCCATTCCGGCGATCGTCCTGTGCGCCTGCGTGCTGGTGCCCTACGTGTGGCTGGCCGCCCAGCGGCCTGCCGACATCACCCACGGCGAGCGCGTGACCGGGCTGCGGCGCCGGATCGCACGCGCCGTCGCCGAGGAGCAGCGAGCCGCCCGTTCCGACCATCACGAACGGCCGGCTACACGGGGCGACGTGCTCGTGGTGGCGCCGGCCGTCGCCCTCGTGATCGGCGCCAGCGTGGGCATGGTGCACGCGGCCGTGGAGATCGGCGATCACTTCTCGATATCAGGGGCCGTCATGGGGACGCTGGTGCTGGCCGGGCTGACCAGCATCCCCAACTTCGTGGCCGCAGTCCGGCTGGCGCTGCACCACCGCAGCTCGGCCGTGGTCAGCGAGGCGTTCAACTCGAACAACCTGAACATCGTGGCCGGCCTGCTGTTACCCGCCGCGCTGCTGGGCGGCGTGGCCGGCTCTGCCGCTGGCCGCCTCTCGGCGGTGTGGGCGCTGGTGATGACGATGGCGGTGGTGGCGATGCTGCTGCGCCGGCGCGGGATGCGCCGCCCCGAGGCGGTGCTGGTGATCGCGTCGTACCTGGCCTTCGCGGCCGTGCTGATCCATGTCGGATAATGGAGCGGCGCCGCTCAGGAACCCGATCGCCGCGGCGGTCGTCTGAAAGACCACAATGCGACTGACGCAACTCGCACCGATGCTCGTCGTCGCGGCCCTGGCCACCGCCGGCTGTGGCCAGATGGCCGGGTCGGGATCGGGCACCCAGCCGAGGCCGGCGTCGACCATCGCCGGCCGCGTCGTCACGTTTTATTCGGGCGACGCCCACACGACCACGCCGTTGCCGCACGTCAAGGTGCGCGCCTTCACGAAGTCCTTCCCGCTGGGCCCCGTGATGGCCGATCCGCCGCTCCCGGTTGCGACGGCGATCACCGGTGCCGACGGCCGGTTCACGCTGTCGGGCCTTCGGCCCCGCCGCTACTTCCTGGTCACCGGCACCACCGGGCGCTGGGTATCGCTGCCGGCGTCGGGCACACCGCAGGTGACGCTTCGGGTCTGCCGGAACTGCATGGTGCCGCTGGTGCAGTCGGCGCCCTAGGGCCGGTCGGGGAACCGGATGCGGTCGAACAGCCTGCCCCAGGGGGCACGTGGATCCAGAATGGCGGCGTCGGCGGCGATCTTCAGCAGGTCGCCGACGATGAACACCGTCAGCCCGTAGTGGATCGTCCATCCCCAGTCGAATGGCACCGAGTGCTTCAACCAGATCAGGCCGGGCACGTATACGACCACGCTTCCCAGCAGCATCGCCGGCACGGTCGCCATCCAGCGGGAACCGTTCATCTCCCGCAGCCTGCCGACCACGTATCCGGCCGCGATGAAGCCGACCAGGTAGCCGCCGGAAGCGCCTGTGACCTCGCTCCAGCCCTGCGCGCCGCCCGCGTAGAACGGCAGGAACAGGCCCATGCCGACGTACAGCAGCATCGCGGCCAGGCCGCGGCGGCTGCCGAGGTAGGCCGACCCTCCCAGCACCGCCATCGTCTGCAGCGTCTGGGGCACCGGGGTGCCGGGCAGGGTGATCGAGATCTGGGCCGCCAGCGCCGTCAGCAGCGCCACGGAGACGACCGCCAC
>DASUHV010000316.1:0-2744 GCA_036273355.1 Gaiellales bacterium | reverse complement strand
TTCGACCTCGTCGAGGATCTGCTTGACGAGGCACTGCACGTAGGCGGCCAGCGCCACGGTGTCCTCGACCCGGGTCTGCACGTCCATCACGCGCAGCTCGACGGTGCCGAAGCGCGGATGCGGCCGCACGTCCCACCACAGGTGCGTGTAGTCGCCGATCGCACCCGTCGCCTCCATGAAGCCGACGGCATCGGCGTAGTCCTGGTAGCTCTCGAACCGCGGAGAGATGCCGCTGCGCGGGAACGCGGCGAAGATCATGGCCCGGGTCGACTGCAGTCCCGTGGCCTCGCCGCGCCAGAACGGGGAGTTTGTCGAGAGCGCCAGCAGCACCGGCAGCTCGATCAGCACGCCCTCCATCACCTGCAGCGCGGCCTCCGGCGTCGGCACCGCGACGTGCACGTGCATGCCGAACACCAGCTCGCGGCGGGCGACGTACTGGAGCATCTCGATCAGCATCCGGTAGCGGTCGCGCGCGGTGATCTTCTGGTGCTCATAGAGCGAGAAGGGATGGGTGGCGGCGGCGCCCAGCCGCATGTCGTGGTCGCGGGCGAGGCCGGCCGCGTACCGCCGGATCGCGCGCAGATCGTCGTCGGCCTGTCCCACCGTCTCGCACACGACGGTGCCCGACTCGAGCACGCACTGCATCAGCTCCGGCTTCAGCTGTTCGGCGAACGGCCCGTCGGCGGCGACCTCGAGCAGCGGCTCGACTCCCGACACCAGGTCGAAGGAGGTGGGGTCGACCAGCATGTACTCCTCCTCCACGCCGACCGTCAGCGGCGGCCCGTCGCCGAAGCGGTGGTCGAGCACGCTGGACCGCGTTCCGCCCTTTCCCTGGTCAGCCACAGGCAGGTTCTACCCCATATCGGCCGTCGCGGGAACTTCGGGCCGGGTATCAGGGCTTGCGGGCGACCAGAATCGCCCATCCCAGCAAGGGGCGCCGGTAGTCCAGGTAGGCCGCCAGCGAGGCACGATGACGGTCGCGGATCGCCGCCGCGTCGGGGTGCGCCGGGTTGGCCCCCAGCCACTCCTCGACCGCTCGCCAGTGCAGGCTTTCGTAGCGATCCCAGTCGTCCTGCCCGGCGGCGATGATCCCGGTCAGCTGCACGCCGGCAGACTCGAGGCGGGCGACCGTCTCGGGCAGGCTCACCCACGGATCGCCGTCAACGCCCTGTGGCGGCTCCGATCGCCAGTACGGCTCTCCCAGCGCCAGGTAGCCGCCACGCTTCACGGCCGGGACGAGAGCGTGGGCAGCGTCCTCGATGTGGCCCCAGATGAAGCACGTGCCGATCGCCATGGCGACGTCGTACGACTCCGGCTCCAGGTCGAACGAGGCCGCGTCGGTGGTGCGCACGTCGATCAGCCCCTCCAGGCTTCGCTCCTTCACGCGCGCCCGCGCCTCGGCGGCAAAGCCCTCACGCAGCTCGACGCCGAGGATCCGGCAGCCGAAAGCCTCGGCCAGCACGACCGCCGGCCCCGCCTTGCCGCAGCCCATGTCCAGCACCTGGCTGTCGGCGGTCAGCCGCACGTACTCACCGAGCAGCCGGATCTTCTCCGGGCTGGTCGGATCCTGGATCACGTGATCGCGCTCCACCATCTCCCAGGGCCACTCCATGCCGGGACCCTAGACCGACCTGATTCGGCCGGCGCTTCGAACATCCCCCGATCGGGGTACTCGGCGGGCGCATGCGCGACCTAGACTGGAAATCGTGTTGCAGTTGAGTGACGACGATCTGCTCGACTTCGAGGTGAGGCGGGGGCCGTTCGAACCTTCCCCCCGCACGCTGCTCGACAGGCACGGGGACGCCTACCGTTACCAGTTGGTCATGGCCCGGTGGCTGGAGAGCTACCGGGACCGCAGGGCCGAGCACGACGGGGTGCCCGTGGCGGTGGCCGACGCCCAGTTCGAGGCGGGTGCGCTCGAGACGCTGAGCGACATCGCGGCCAACCTGCGGCACGGGGACTTCCTGCCCGGCGGCTCGTTCTACGAGGAGGCACAGAAGGACGCGTGGCCTGCGGTGGTTGGCGTACGCCCGCGCTGAGGGGCACCCCCCGCCGGCGGATCGCGCATCTCCGTCGGTGGGGGCTCAGCGTTCCCGTTCGCCCAGCTTCACGCCAGGCGCAGAGCCAGCTGCGCCAGGCGGTGCGCGGCGCCGTTCTCGGCCTCCGGCACCCAGCAATAACGCAGCAACGCGAACCGCGGCGCGAGCGACCTGATCTCGTCCGCGAGCAGCGCGATCGGCTCGCTGCGAACCGGTGCCTCGCCTCGCATGTGTGCAACCAGCAGACGCGAGTCGGTGCGCACCTCGAGCGAGTCGACACGCGCGTCCAGGGCGGCCGTGAGACCGGCCAGCACCGCTCGGTACTCGGCCAGCGCCGCGGTGGCGACGCCGATCGGATGCGCACCCTCGGCCAGCACGACGCCGTCGTCGATCAGAACGAACCCGATGGCCGCCGGGCCCGGGTTGCCACGTGAGCCACCATCACACCACAGCACCGGCAGCTCGGATTCCGCGGGCCCGTCGCGCATCCTCGAGGCCTTCGACAGCCGTCGCCGCTCGGCATCGGTGCGTGTGCCGCCGGCCTTGCGCGGCCGCCGCCGTCTCGTGGTGCCCGTCATGGCACCGATCGTAACCGCAGCCGGACGATCTACTCGATCGGGATCTCGAAGCGAGCGATGATGCCGGGGTCGCCGCCTCTCGCGAGTAGCTCGGGATCGGGATCGCGCGTCGCGACCCACGCATATC
>DASUHV010000315.1:0-8160 GCA_036273355.1 Gaiellales bacterium | reverse complement strand
GTTCCGATCCTGAGGAAACCGCTGTTTGTTGCCGTTTTGATGCTGGCGGCCATCATCCTGACAGCATCCGCACACCGTGCAAACGCCGCCGTGACGGCGAGCGCCGTACACCAGAAGGCCGTTCATAGCTGGCGCCACAAGGCCCGCTTCCGTCGCAACCAGGCCCGCTACCTGGCCCGCCGCCTGGGCGTTCACTACCGCCCCCGCCGGGCCGAGATCCACATGAACCGGATCGTCCGCCTGCAGCGCCTGACGCGCCACTACCGCCTCCGCGGCAACCATTTCCGCAGGATCATCCGCCAGCGGTTTCCCCACCTGATGTGCATCCACCACTACGAGGGCAGCTGGTCCGCCTACAACCCCGCCGGCTACTACGGCGGCTTCCAGATGGACGCCTCGTTCATGCAGCACTGGGGCGCGGACAAGCTGCGCAAGTACCACGGCCGCGATGCCCGGTACTGGTCGCCTGCCGACCAGCTCGCCGTCGCAAGCCGCGCGGTCGCACACATCGGCTACAGCCCGTGGCCGAACACCGGTGCCATGTGCGGCCTGTAGTTTCCGCACCCCGATAGTCGCTGCCGCGCTCGCGGGAACGGCTCAAGCGCGGGGCGTACCCGGCCGATGTCCTAGCGATGGCTTCTGCCGATCGTCTCCGTGCGCTTGTCGACCTGTCTCGGGCGCTCTCCTCAAGCCTGGATCTGGAGGATGTGCTGCGGTGTTTCACGGCCCACGCGACGGCCGTGAACGGCGCGGCGGCGACCGCGGTCTCGCTGTGGGATCGGGACCGCGACGTGCTGATCACCCTCACCGATTACGGGAACCACATCGTCGGCCAGATCGCCGAGGCCGATGTCGAGTACGCCCTGGGCGACTTTCCGCTGTCGCGCCAGGTGATGGAGGAGCGGACCGCGATCGTGGTTCGCGCCTCCGACCCCGAGTGCGACCCGCACGAGCGCGGCGTCCTGCTCAAGGAGGGCTACGAAACGATGCTGATGCTGCCGCTGGTATCGCGCGGCGAGACGATCGGGCTGATGGAGTTCGCCGACGTGACCGATCGCTCGTGGGATCCGGAGATGGAGTTCTTCGGCGCGCTCACCGATGTGGTCGCGGCCGCGGTGCACAACGCGGTGCTGCACGATGAGTTCCGCGAGGCCCAGGAGCGCTACCGGGTGCTGGTCGAGAACCTGCCCGCCATCACCTACGTCGACCTGGCCGGTAGCGGCGATCCCCTCTACGTCAGCCCCCAGATCGTCGAGCTGATGGGCATCCCCGCCGACGAGTGGCTGGACGGCTTCAACGGCTGGGAGCGGCGGATGCACCCCGACGACCGCCACACCATCGCCGAGTACCGGCACACCGTCGAGACCGGCGAGCCCTATTCCGCGTCCTACCGGATGCAGGGACTGGACGGCCGCATGCGCTGGTTCCGCGACGACGCGGCCGCCGTGCGCGACGAGACCGGCACCCCCCGGTTCATCCAGGGCGTGATCTTCGACGTGACCAAGCAGAAGGAGGCCGAGGGCGCCCTGCAGGCCTCCGAGGCGCGCTTCCGCGAGATGCTCGAGAACGTCCGCCTGGCCGCGGTCGTGACCGACCTTGAGGGCCGCATCACCTTCTGCAACGAGTACCTCGCCGAGCTCTCGGGCTGGTGGGAGGACGAGCTGCTGGGCCGCGTCTGGTCGGAGACCTTCACCCCGCCTGACGAGCTGGAGATGGAGCAGAGCGCCCAGCGCGGGGTCGAGTGCGGGAGCGTGGTCGCGCACTACGAGAGCTCGATCCTGACCCGCTCCGGTGAGCGGCGGCTGTTCTCCTGGAACAACACCCTGCTCCGCGACGCCAACGGCGACGTGGTCGGCCAGGCGTCGGTGGGCGAGGACATCACCGATCGCCGGCGCGCGGAGCGCGAGCTGGAGCGGCTGGCGTTCCACGACCCGCTGACCGGGCTGCCGAACCGGATCCTGTTCCACGAGCACCTCGATGTAGCGCTGGCGCGCGCGCAGCGGGCTGGCTGCGGCGTCGCGGTGCTGTACGTCGACCTGGACGACTTCAAGCTGGTCAACGACAGCTTCGGCCACAACGCCGGTGACGAGCTGCTCTGCGAGGTGGCCGCGCGACTGACGGGATCGACCCGCGCGGCCGACGTGGTTGCCCGCCAGGGCGGTGACGAGTTCCTGATCCTGATCGCCGACGTCGAGACCAACGAGAGCGGTGATGTCGTCGACGTGGGGGACGTCGCCCGCCGCGTCGCCGAGCAGGTGCGCGCGTCGCTGCAGCGGCCGCTGATCCTGGCCGACACCGAGATCTACACCAGCGCCAGCCTCGGGATCAGCCTCTACCCGGCCGACGCGCCCGACGCGGAGAGCCTGCTGAAGCACGCCGACATCGCGATGTACAAGGCCAAGGAGTCCGGCCGCGACGGCTACCAGCTGTTCTCGTCCACCGGCCATGATCCGCGCGCCCAGCTGTCGATGGCCGGCCGTCTGCGTCGCGCCGTCGAGCGCGGCCAGCTGATCCTGCACTACCAGCCGCTGGTGTCGCTGGCGACCGGAGAGTACGTCGGAGCGGAGGCGCTGCTGCGCTGGCAGGACGATCAGAACGGCCTGGTGATGCCGGGCGACTTCATCCCGCTGGCCGAGCGCACCGGGCTGATCGGCCCGATCTCGGAGTGGGTGATCGAGGAGGCCTGCCGCCAGAGCGCCGAGTGGCGCTCGATGGGGCTCGACCTGTACGTGTCGGTGAACCTGCCAGCGGTGTTCTGGCAGCCGACCGCCATGCGGCAGGTGCTGGCCACGATCGAGCGGTTCGGCCTGTCCGCCGACCGCATGATGGTCGAGATCACGGAATCGACCGTGATGGCCGACGCGCTGCGCTCGGAGCCGATCATCGCCGAGCTGCACGAGCGCGGCCTGCGGCTGGCGATCGACGACTTCGGCACCGGCCACTCCTCCCTGGCGCGGCTGAACCAGATGCTGGTGACCACCCTCAAGATCGACCGGTCGTTCATCGCCGACCTGCCGGGCGACCCCAGCGCGGCCGTGCTGGTGGCGACCATCATCCAGCTCGCCCACAACCTCGGCCTGCACCCGCTGGCGGAGGGCATCGAGACCGAGGAGCAGCGCACGTTCCTGGTCGAGAACGGCTGCCAGCTGGGCCAGGGCTTCCTGTTCTCCAAAGCGGTGCCGGCAGACCGGATCGTGGCGCTGCACAACGCCATGCGCGACGCCGCCTGACTATCCTTCGGGGTATGCCGATCACGATCACCGATGCCGCGCTGGAGCGGGTGCTCGAGGTGCGCGCCCGCGAGCACGAGCCCGAGGGGCTGGCGCTGTGGGTCGAGATCGTCGGCGTGGCGGGCGCCGCCTACCAGTACGACATGTCATTCCTGCGCCACGACGAGATCGACGAGACCGACGTGGTGGTGACCAGCGGCGGGCTGCAGGTCGTGGTGCCGCGGCTGGACGCGCCCGCTCTCGACGAGGCCACGATCGCGGTCGACGAGCGGCTGGGCGGAGGGCTCGTGATCGAGAACCCCAAGCTGCCGGCACAGACCAGCCCGGCCCTGCGCCTGCCGGAGCTGCCCGAGCTGCACGGCGATGCGGCGGCCCGCGTGCGCCAGGTGCTGGAGCTGCAGGTGAACCCGGCGATCGCGTCGCACGGCGGCCACGCCGAGCTGGTGGCGGTCGAGGGTGACAGCGCCTTCCTGCGCCTGGGCGGCGGCTGCGTCGGCTGCGGCATGGTGGCGGTGACGCTGAAGCAGGGCGTCGAGTCGGCGATCCGGGCCGGGGTGCCCGAGATCGCGCGCGTGGTGGATGTGACCGACCACGCATCGGGCACGAACCCGTACTACGAGCCGACCGCGCACGGCTAGCAGCGGGCAGACCCCCGTTGCCAGTGCCGAATACTCGCAAAATGCGCGAATTATCCGCTTGCACACCACCCGGCGGTGCCATAGGTTTCCTTCTGCGCCGCTCAGGGCAGCCGAGTAGGTTGAACCCGGTCGGACGGATCGTAGAGGCGACTCGAAAGTTCGTTCGGTCGGTGGACGAAAGGCAAGCCGGGGCGGCGAATCTTTGGTCCCCTTCAGTCTCCCGCGGCCAGGCTCACCAGCCTGAACTGATCCACGTCCACCAGTCCCTGGTCGGTGATCTTGAGCGACGGGATCACCGACAGCGCCAGGAAGCTCATGGCGTGGAACGGCGCCTCGACGGTGGAGCCGAGCGCGGCGGCCGCATCTGACAGCGCCTCGCTCTGTGCCAGCACCACGTCCAGCGGCTGGTCGCTGAGCAGCCCCGCCACCGGCAGCGGCAGCTCCGCCCGTACGCCGCGGCCCTCGACGGCCACCATGCCCCCGCCCAGCTCGGCCAGGCGCCCGATCGCGCGCGCCATGTCGCCGTCGTCGACGCCCACGCAGACGATGTTGTGCGCGTCGTGGGCGACCGTGCTCGCAATCGCCCCCCGCTGCAGTCCGAAGCCCTGAACGAATCCGAGCCCGACCCGGCCGGTGCCCAGGTGCCGCTCCGCGACCGCGATCTTGGCCAGGTTCCGGGCCGGGTCGGCGACGGCCAACCCGTCCCGGACGGTCGCCGGCATCACCAGCGCCTCCGTCACGATCTGGCCCGGCACCAGGCCGATCACGCGGATCGAACCGCCGGCGTCCCTCGTGTGCAGGTCGTTGGGCGAGATCGGCTGGATCCGCACGGTGCGCCGCGCCCACTCCGGCACCGGCGGTGCGACCGGCGGCGCCGGCACCACGCCGTCCTTGAGCACCACGTCCGGCAGGAACCGCTCGAGGTCGGGCAGCACCAGCATGTCGGCTCGCCGCCCCGGTGCGATCGCGCCGCGGTCGCCCAGCCCGTGCCAGGTCGCCGCGTTGCCGGAGGCCATGGCCAGCGCGTCGCGGGCATCCACCCCCGACTCCACCGCCCGGCGCACCATCGAGTTGACATGGCCCTCGCGGGCGATGTGCCCGGGCTCGCGGTCATCGGTGCAGAACGCGATCCGCCCGGGCCCGAACTCGTGCACCAGCGGAAGCAGCGCGTCCAGGTTCCTGGCGCCCGACGCCTCGCGGATCAACAGCCACATGCCCGCCCGCAGCCGCTCGCGGCCCTCCTGCATCGTCGTCGCCTCGTGATCCGATCCGATCCCGGCGGCGGCATAGGCCTGCAGCCGGCGGCCGAGGACACCCGGGGCGTGGCCGTCGACGTGCGCGGCCCCCTCCAGGCCCAGCTTCGCGAGCTCGCCCGGATCACCGGCGATCACGCCCGGGAAGTTCATCATCTCGGCCAGGCCCAGCACGCTGCGGCGGCGCAGCAGGCCCTCCAGGTCTCCCGTGGTGAGCGCACGCCGCGGCGACTCGAACCGCGACGCCGGTACGCAGGACGGGGCCATGAAGAACACGTCCAGCGGCAGGTCGGCGCAGGCGTCGGCCAGCCAGTGGACGCCGTCGGTGCCGAGCACGTTTGCAATCTCGTGGGGGTCGGCGACCACCGACGTGGTGCCGAACGGCAGCACCAGCTTCGCGAACTCGTCCACCAGCAGCATCGACGACTCGAGGTGCAGGTGCGCATCGATCAGGCCGGGGACGACGTATCGCCCGCCGGCGTCCAGCGTGTCGCGGGCGCGGTACTCCCCGACCCCGGCGATCCAGCCGTCGCACACGGCCACGTCGGCCTCGAGCCACTCGCGGGTGTGCACCGAAAGCACCCGGCCGCCCTGCACGACCAGGTCGGCGGGCTCGTCGCCCCGTGCCACCGCCAGCCGTCGCGTCAGGTCGGTCATGGCCGCGAAGTCTACGCGTTTTCTATTCTGAATACTCGCAAAGAGCGCGAATTATGCGGTTGCAGACCGGCATCCCGTGCCGTAGGTTTCCTTCTGCGCCGCTGAGGGCAGCCGAGTAGGTTGAAGCCAGGCGGACGGGCCGTAGAGGCGACTCGAAAGTTCGTTCGACTGGGGGACGAAAGGCAAGCCGGAGCGGCGAATCTTTGGTCCAACGACCAACGGCCCCCGCCGCCGCAAGAGCTGCGACGAGGGCCGTCTTCGTCTCTGGCGTCAGTCGCCCACCGCCGCGTCGGGCAGGTCGACGGTCCGGATCGGGCCGGTGAACCAGTTCTTGGCCCAGAGCTGCCACGACAGGAAGGCGTAGAGCGCAACTGCTCCCACGATCAGCGGGCAGTAGTTGATCAGCCCGTTGTTCCAGGCAAAGTCGGCGTTTCCGGGGATGCCTCCCGGCGCCGTCGGCAGGAAGGCGATGATGCAGACGACCACCACCTCGATCACCGCCACCGGGCACATCCACTTGTACTTGCTGCCCAGCGTCCACGGCCCCGCGGTGAAGCTGTCGCCCATCCGCCAGCGCAGGAACACCGGGATGATGTAGGCGATGTAGAGGCCGACCACCGTCACCGAGGCCAGCGCGTAGAAGGCCACGGGGACGCGTGCCGCGTTGCCGTACAGCGCCGGCAGCGTAACGATGGCGGCCAGCGTCGCCATCGCCAGCGTGGCGTTCCGCGGCGCCCGGTTGGAGGCCACCTTCGACCACAGCTGGTGGCCGGGTACGGCGCGATCGCGGCTGAACGCGTACATCATGCGCGAGGCGCTGGTGAGGCCGGATCCGCCGCAGAAGAACTGGCCGACGGTCGAGATCACCATTACCGTCTTGAACCCGGCCAGGCCCAGCGCGGTCGCGAAGATGCCGATCGACGAGCCGGCGCCGTAGGGGTTGCTGGTCGAGATCACGTCGGCGTTCTTGACGGCGAACAGGAAGCACAGCAGCAGGATCCAGCCGCCGATCGCCGAGTAGAACACCGACCGCCACATGCCCTGGGCGGCGGCTTTGGCGGCGCCGGTGGTCTCCTCGGAGAGGTGTGCGGAGGCGTCGAAACCGGTGATCGTGTACTGGGTCAGGATCACGCCCAGCGGCACCACATAGAGGAAGAACTTGAGCCCGCTGGTACCGCCTGAGAAGCCGGAGTTGTTGACCCAGTGCGTGAACACGAACGAGGCGCTCTGGTGGGACGTGGGCCCGAAGATCAGGACCAGTACGATGATCGCCGCGCCCACGATGTGCCAGTAGGCAGAGGTGTTGTTCCAGTAGGACAGGATGTGGGACGGGAACAGGTTCAGCAGCACGTGAATGACGAGGATTCCGAGGAAGATCAGGAAGATGTACTTGAGGTTGAACGCGTCGTAGCTCGTGTCGAACAGGCCGATCGTGTACGACAGGAACGACGCGCAGGCGTAGTCAACGGACGCCACGACAGCGACCAGCCCGATCAGGTTGAACCAGCCGGTGAACCAACCCCAGCTGGGGCCGCCCAGCTTCGACGCCCAGTAGTAGATGCCGCCCGCCGTGGGCATCGCCGAGCAGACCTCGGCCATGCACAGTGACACGATCAGGATCAGCGCGGCGACGACCGGCCAGCCGATCGAGACCATCACCGGTCCGCCGTTGTTCCAGGCCGCGAAGAAGTTCGTGAAGCATCCTGCCAGGATCGAGATGATCGAGAAAGAGATCGCGAAGTTCGTGAAGCCGCCCCAGGAGCGTTCCAGCTCCTGCTTGTAGCCGAGCTCGGCGAGGAGCCGTTCGTCCTCGGTCAGCTGGGGGGCGCCCGGTGACGGGTCGCTCATGCGGATTCCTCCTGTATTGGTTGTGGCCTATACCACGAGGGCGACGAGTATACGACTCCGCGCGGCCGAATTTCTGGCGCGCGCCCAAGTTGGCGGGTGCGCAGGAGCCCACCATCCGTCGTGGAAGTCCCCTCCTGTGCGGCACCAGCTCACCCCTGGCGTGCTTCGGCTGTGCGCGCTGGTCGCGCTGTTCGTGTGCTGGGGCAGCTACCTGGAGGCCCGCGGCGGCGACATCGGGGCGCGCACGGCCGGCCTGGTCACGGTCGCCTTCTGCCTGCTGATGATCGCCGCCCACGTGGCCGGGTCCCGGGCCGCGGCGAGGAACGACCCGCCGCCCGAGGTCGATCTCGCGGCGCTGCTCGGCGCGGCGCCGCTGGTGCCGGGCCTGGTGCTGCTGCTGTGGCACCACCCCGGCACCGGGGCCAGCGTCGTGTTCCTGTACAGCTTCTCCAACGACGTGGTCGCGAACGCGCTCCTGATCGGGGCCGGCGTCTACGCCGCCGCGTTCCTGCTGGCCCGCCAGCCGCGCTGGCT
>DASUHV010000314.1:0-8978 GCA_036273355.1 Gaiellales bacterium | reverse complement strand
GAGGGCGGCTCAGCCGGCCTCTAGCGCGGCCAGCTCGGCGGCCATGCCGGCCGCGAAGGCTGCGCCGCCGCCGTTCGCGGGATGCCGCACGTAGTGGGCGCCTTCTCCCAGGATGCCCTCCGCGATCCGGCCGACCGCCACCACCCGCCGTGGCCGCAGCAGCTCGATCGCCCGCAGCGCGAACTCCGCCCCGATCTCGACCTCGGCCACCGACGGCCGCCGGTTTGACAGCGGCTCGCCTGGCCTGTGGGGATGGTGCGGCACCGTGTTCCACAGGATCACCCGGCGCTCGGCCGCCAGCTCGTCCAGCACACGGTGCACGATCGTCCCCGAGGGCTCGCTCCAGCCGCCTGCCCGGTCGCTCGTGGTCCGGTACGGCGGCCCCCACCGCATCAGGTCACGCTCGCTCGTGAACGCGATCCCCGACCACCGCATCCCCTGGTATCCGGCCGCCTCACCGAGCGCCAGCACGTCCGCCCCCGACCGCTCGGCCAGATACCGCTCCAGGTTCGCCAGGCGCACGGCACCGTCGCGCCCGGCGTACTGGTTGAAGGTGGCGCCGATGCGGGCGCGCGCGATGTCGCGGAGCAGGTCGTCCACCGTGCGATCGTACCGGCCGATCCCGCGTCGCTCGGATACTCGGCTAGCCTGCCGCCTGATGACCGATCGAGACACCCACCTGCGGCAGGCCCAATCCTTCGGCGACGTTGCCGAGGCGTACCAGCAGGCGCGACCGACCTACCCCGCGGCTGCCGTCGACTGGGTGCTCGCCGCCGCTCCCGGACACGACGTGCTCGACCTGGCCGCCGGCACGGGCAAGCTGACCCGGACGATCGTCGCCGCCGGCGCCAACGTCACCGCCGTGGAGCCGCTGGACGGGATGCGCGCGCAGCTGCAGGCGGCCTACCCCGACGTCCCCGTGCACGCCGGCACGGCCGAGCAGATACCGCTCGACGACGAGAGCGTCGACGCCGTACTGGTGGGACAGGCCTTCCACTGGTTCGATGCCGATGCCGCGCTGAACGAGATCGCCCGCGTCCTGCGCCCCGGGGGCGTGCTGGGCCTGCTCTGGAACATCCGCGACGACTCGATCGGCTGGGTGGCCGAGCTGACCGGCACGCTGGTGATGGGCGCGGATGTGCTGTCGCAGGTGGACGGGTCGGACTGGGAGAGCGTGGGGGAGCACGAGCGGTTCGGCCCGGTCGAGCGTCGTGACTTCCCCAACCCGACCCCGTTTGACGCGGACCGGCTGGTCGCCTGGGCCACGTCCACCAGCAAGCTGGCCACGATGCTGCCCGACCAGCGCGCCGAGACGCTCCAGGCCGTGCGCGAGTTCGCGACGCGCCACCCGGGTCTCGGCGAGGAAGATCACTTCACGATGCCGTTCGTGACGGTCACCGCGCGGGCACGCCTGGCCGCCATCCGCCCCGGCTGATAGGCTGTTCCCGGCTCGATCAACGATAGAGCCAGCCCCGCATGCCCCTTTAATCCGTGGCCAGAGAGCCCGGGAAGGAGTCGCAAGATGACGTGTGCCTGCCCAACGACGCTGCCCACAGCCGGGTGAGCGTTCCCGAGATCGCAGGCCGGGTTCTGCTCGACGAGGCCGACCTGCAGCGGACGCTGCGCCGGATCGCGCACGAGATCGTCGAGAAGCACCCCGACATCGACCGCCTCGTCCTGGTCGGGATCCACACCCGCGGCGTCTACCTGGCCGACCGGCTGGCCGCACTGATCGAGCAGTTCAGCGACGTGCGCGTGCCCACCGGCGCGCTTGACATCTCCTTCTACCGCGACGACGTGCGCGCCCACCCCCAGCCGGTGGTGAAGGCGACCCGGCTGGACTTCCCGATCGACGGCCGCTCGGTGGTGCTCGTGGACGACGTGCTGTTCACCGGCCGCACCATCCGCAGCGCAATCGAGGCGCTGTTCGGCTACGGCCGGCCGGAGCGCGTGCAGCTGGCGGTGCTGGTCGACCGCGGCCACCGCGAGCTGCCGATCCGGCCCGACTACGTCGGCAAGAACCTGCCCACCGCGCGCGCCGAGCGCGTGAACGTCCAGCTTTCCGAGGTCGACGACGTCGACCGCATCGTCCTTCTCACCGCAGACTAGGAGCGCTCGTGGATCTCTACCCACCAACCGGACTGCCCAGACGCCGCCACCTGCTCTCGATCTCCGACCTCGACCGCGCCGACGTGGAGCGGCTGCTGGAGACGGCGGAGGGGTTCGAGTCGGTGATGCAGCGCGACGTCAAGAAGGTGCCGACGCTGCGCGGGCGCACGGTCGTCAACCTCTTCTTCGAGTCGTCCACCCGCACCTCGAGCTCGTTCGAGCTGGCCGCCAAGCGCCTGTCGGCCGACACCATCAGCGTCAAGGCCTCGGGCTCCAGCGTCGACAAGGGCGAGTCGCTGAAGGACACCATCCTCACCCTCAGCGCCTACGACCCGGACGTGATCGTGATCCGCCACCCCCAGGCCGGCGCCCCCGCGATCGTCACCCGCCACACCGACGCCCACGTCGTCAACGCTGGCGACGGCAAGCACCAGCACCCGACGCAGAGCCTGCTCGACCTGTACACGATCAGGAAGGCGCTGGGCAAGGTCGAGGGGCTGCAGGTTGCCCTCGTCGGAGACGTCCTGCACTCGCGGGTGGCCCGCTCCAACATCCAGGCGCTGACGATGCTCGGCGCCCACGTCACGCTGGTCGGCCCGCCGACGCTGATCCCGCGTGAGGCGGCCGCGATGGGCGTGACCGTCTCGCACAGCATCGACGACATCGCCGAGGTCGACGTCATCTACGTCCTGCGCATGCAGCGGGAGCGCATGCTGGAGGGCGCGAACTACGTGCCCTCGCTGCGCGAGTACAGCGCGCTGTGGGGGGTGACCCCCGACCGGGTGCGCCCCAGCCAGCTGGTGATGCACCCCGGCCCGATCAACCGCGGCGTCGAGATCTCGGCCGAGGTGGCCGACAGCGCCAGCTCGCGGATCGTCGACCAGGTGCGGGCCGGCCTGGTGACCAGGATGGCGGTGCTCTACGACCTGCTCACCGAGCCCACCACCACCGGCGGCCAGGCCGCGCTGCGGGCCGTCGAGCCGGCCGGGCAGGAGGTGGCCTGATGCAGCGGCTGACCCACCGCGAGGCTCCGCCCGCCAACCTGCTGATCTCCGGCGCCCGGCTGTTCGACGGCGGCAGCGGCCTCGAGGGCGTGCAGCTGGACGTCCGCATCGTCGACGGGACGATCGCCGAGATCGGCTCCGACCTGGAGGCCGACGGGGCCGAGACGGTCGACGCGGCCGGGCTGACCATGACCCCGGGCCTGATCGACCCGCACGTGCACCTGCGCACCCCCGGAGACGAGGACGAGGAGGACATCGCCTCGGGTACCCGCGCCGCCGCAGCCGGCGGTTTCGTCGCCATCCTGGCCATGCCCAACACCGATCCCGTGGTCGACAGCGCGGCCGTGCTGAGCGGGCTGATCGAGCGCGCCGGCGAGCAGGCCGCGGTGCCGACCGGGTTCTTCGCCGCCATCAGCCGCGGCCTGGAGGGCCGCGAGCTGGTGGACATGGCCGAGCTGGCCGCCCGCGGAGCGGCCGGCTTCTCGGACGACGGCCGCCCGGTCGAACGCGCCGGCATGCTGCGCCGGGCGCTGCAGTACAGCCGCGTCACCGGCCTCAAGCTGACGCTGCACGAGGAGGACATGACCCTCACCGCCGGTTCGCAGATGCACGAGGGCGCCGTCTCGGCCGAGCTCGGCCTGCACGGGTACCCGGGGATCGGGGAGAGCGTGATGGTCGGCCGCGATCTGCAGATCGCCCGCTACGAGCACGCGCCGCTGCACCTCTGCCACATCTCCGCGGCCGAGTCGGTGGCCGAGATCCGCCGCGCCAAGGAGCTGGGCGTCGAGGTCACCGCGGAGGTCTCGCCGCACCACCTGTGCCTGACCGACGAGCTCGTCCGCGACCTCGACCCGGCCGTCAGCAAGATGAACCCGCCGCTGCGCTCGGCCGCCGACCGCGCCGCGCTGATCGAGGCGCTTGCCGACGGCACGCTGGACTGCATCGCCACCGACCACGCGCCGCACCGCACGCACGAGAAGGAGGTGCCGTTCGAGGCGGCGCCGAACGGGGTGATCGGCCTCGAGACGGCGTTCGCCGCCGTCTACACCGAGCTGGTGGCTCCCGGCCTGGTGTCGCTCTCGACGGTGATCGAACGGATGTCGGCCGGCCCGGCGCGGGCGTTCGATCTGCCCGTCCCGGCGCTGCGCACCGGCGCCCCCGCCGACCTCGCGCTCTGGGATCTGTCCGAGAGCTGGGTCGTCGCGCCGCCCTACGCCTCCCGCTCGCGCAACTGCGCCTTCGCCGGGCGCACGCTGCAGGGCCGCTGCACGATCACGATCGCAGCCGGCACCGTCGCCCACCGGCTGGCCGAGGTGGCACGGTGACCGCCCTGCTGGTGCTCGAAGACGGCACGGTGCTGGAAGGCGAGGCCTACGGCGGAACCGGTACGGCGGTCGGCGAGCTGGTGTTCATCACGTCCATGACCGGCTACCAGGAGATCGTCACCGACCCCTCGTTCGCGGGCCAGATGATCACCTTCACGCAGCCGATGATCGGCAACTACGGGGTGGAGGCCGATGCGTCGGAATCGGGCCGGCCGCAGGCGCGGGCGGTGATCGTGCGCGAGGGCCGAAACGCCGCTCCGGCAGGACGCGTGGGCTTCTCCGACTGGCTGGCCGGCCACGGCGTGATCGGCATCCAAGGGCTGGACACGCGCATGCTGACGCGGCGCCTGCGCGACGGGGGCACCGTGCGCGCGGCCGTCGGCTCGGATGGGACGCCGGTGCCGCAGCTGCTGGCGCTGATCGGCGGCGAGCCGGAGATGGCCGGGCAGGCGCTGGCCGGCGAGGTGTCGTGCCTGCGGGCCGAGCAGCTGCCGGCCCTGGCGCCCGAGCGTGCGCACGTGGCCGTGCTCGACTACGGGGTGAAGGGGTCGATTGTGCGGATCCTGCGCGAGCAGGGCGCCCGGGTGACGGTGCTGCCCTGGAACGCCACGGCCGACCAGGTGCTCGAGCTGCGCCCCGACGGTGTGCTGCTCGGCAACGGCCCGGGCGATCCGGCGGCGCTGCCCGGCTGCGTGTCGGAGGTGCGCGAACTGGTCGGGCAGGTACCCGTATTCGGTATCTGCCTGGGCCATCAGCTGCTGGGCAGGGCGCTGGGCCTGGAGACGTTCAAGCTCCGATTCGGCCACCGCGGCGCCAACCACCCGGTGCTGGACGTCGACACGGGGCGCGTGCTGGTGACGGCCCAGAACCACGGCTTCGCGGTGCGCGTGCCCGACGGGGGCGGCGACCTCGACACCGATTTCGGGCCGGCCCGCGTCACCCACGTCTCGCTCTACGACGGCACCGTCGAGGGCCTGGCGCTGCGGGAGCTGCCCGCCTGGTCGATGCAGTTCCACCCTGAGGCCAGCCCCGGGCCACACGACGCCCGCGAGGCGATTGAGCGGTTCGTCGGGACGCTCACGGAGGCCACCGTTGCCCAGGCGTGATGACATCGCCAAGATCGCGCTGATCGGGTCCGGCCCGATCGTGATCGGCCAGGCCTGCGAGTTCGACTACTCGGGCACCCAGGCCCTGCGCGTGCTGCGCGAGGAGGGCTACGAGACGGTGCTGATCAACTCCAACCCGGCCACGATCATGACCGACCCGGGATGGGCCGACCGAACCTACCTGGAGCCGCTCGACCTGGAGGGTGTGCGCGCGGTGCTCGAGGCCGAGCGGCCGGACGCGCTGCTGCCGACGCTGGGCGGCCAGACCGCGCTCAACCTGGCGTCGCTGCTGGCCGAGTCGGGCACGCTCGACGAGCTCGGCATCGAGCTGATCGGCGCCTCCTACGACGCCATCCACTGCGCCGAGGACCGTGACCTGTTCGCCCGCACGATGGAGTCGATCGACCTGCGCGTGCCGCGCAGCCAGATCGCCCACACCCTGGACGAGGCCCGCGCCGCGCTATCCGGCGAGCTGGCGCTGCCGGTCGTGATCCGGCCCGCCTTCACGCTCGGCGGCCAGGGCGGCGGCTTCGCGACCACGCCCGCGCAGTTCGACGAGATCGTGCGGCGGGGCCTGCGCGAGAGCCCGATCAGCCAGATCCTGCTCGAGGAGTCGGTGGCGGGGTGGGGCGAGTTCGAGCTGGAGGTGATCCGCGACCGCAACGACAACGTGGTCGTGATCTGCTCGATCGAGAACGTCGACCCGATGGGCGTCCACACCGGCGACTCGGTGACGGTGGCGCCGGCCCAGACCCTGACCGACCGCGAGTATCAGGTGCTGCGCGACGCCTCGGCAAAGGTGATCCGCGCCGTGGGCGTCGAGACCGGCGGGTCGAACGTGCAGTTCGCACTGAACCGCGACACCGGCGAGCTGGTCGTGATCGAGATGAACCCGCGCGTCTCGCGCAGCTCCGCGCTCGCGTCCAAGGCCACCGGCTACCCGATCGCCAAGGTCGCCACCAAGCTCGCGATCGGCTACACGCTGGACGAGATTCCCAACGACATCACCGGCACCACGCCGGCGTCGTTCGAGCCGGCGCTCGACTACGTGGTGGTCAAGCTGCCCCGCTTCGCGTTCGAGAAGTTTCCCGGCGCCGACGCCGAGCTGACGACCCAGATGAAGTCGGTGGGGGAGGCGATGGGCATCGGCCGTAGCTTCTGCGAGGCCTGGGGCAAGGCCATGCGCAGCCGCGAGCTGGACGGCGTCGTCCGCACCGAGGGCTCGGTGGCCGGAGGCTCCTGGGACCGGTTCGACGTGATCGCGGCGCGGCTGCTGGCGGGCGACAGCCCCCAGGCGCTGGCCGACGAGTCGAAGGTGCATCCCTGGTTCCTGGACGAGTGGTCGCGCGTGAGCGACGCCGAGCGCGAGCTGGCGGCCGCCGGCGGGGTGGCGGACGCGGCCGGATGGCGGCGCCTGAAGCGCCTCGGCATCTCCGACGCCCGCATCGCCGAGCTGACCGGCGACGTCGAGCGAGCTGTGCGCAAGGCGCGGCGCGACGCCGGCGTGCGGCCCGTCTACAAGGCCGTCGACAGCTGCGCCGCCGAGGTCGAGGCGCAGGCCCCGTACTACTACTCGGCCTACGAGCAGGAGGACGAGCTGCGCCGCGGCGACCGCGAGAGCGTGGTGATCCTGGGCGCCGGTCCCAACCGCATCGGCCAGGGCATCGAGTTCGACTACTGCTGTGTGCAGGCTGCACAGACCTTCCGCTCCCTGGGCTACGACGCGGTGATGGTGAACTGCAACCCCGAGACGGTCTCGACCGACGCTGACTCCTCCGACCGGCTCTACTTCGAGCCGCTGACGGTCGAGGACGTGCTCGAGGTGATCGAGCGCGAACGCCCGATCGGCGTGGTCGCCCAGTTCGGCGGCCAGACGCCGCTGGGGCTGGCGCGCCGGCTCGAGGAGGATGGCGTGAAGCTCCTGGGCACGCCGTTCGAGGCGATCGACGTGGCCGAGGACCGCGAGCGGTTCGGGAGCGTGCTGGGTGAGCTGGGCCTGCAGGCGCCGGCCTGGGGCATCGCCGCCGACGTGGACGAGGCGGCCGCGATCGCGGCCCGCGTCGGCTACCCGGTGCTGGTGCGGCCCTCCTACGTGCTGGGCGGCCGCGAGATGCGCATCTGCTACGACGAGTCGATGCTGCGGTCGCGGACGGTGCAGCCTGCATCGCTGATCGACCGCTTCGTCGAGGACGCGATCGAGGTCGACGTGGATGCGGTCTGCGACGGCAAGCGGGCCTGGATCGGGGCCGTCATGCAGCACGTCGAGGAGGCCGGCGTGCACTCGGGCGACTCGGCCTGCGTGATCCCGACCCTGTCGCTGGGCGACGAGATCGAGCGCGAGATCCGCGCGCAGACGCGCGCGATCGCGCTGGCGCTGGGCGTACGCGGGCTGATCAACGTGCAGTTCGCGGTGCAGGGGTCGGCCGTCTACGTGATCGAGGCGAACCCGCGCGCCTCGCGCACCGTGCCGTTCGTCGCCAAGGCCACCGGCCGCAATCTGGTCGCGGCGGCCTGCCGCGCCGCACTCGGTCTGCCCGTCGAACTGGCCGAGGACCCGCCCGAGCACATCAGCGTGAAGGCCGCCGTGCTGCCGTTCCAGCGGTTCTTCGGAGCCGACCCGGCACTGGGGCCGGAGATGCGCTCGACCGGCGAGGTGATGGGCATCGGCCCGGACTTCCCGACCGCCTTCGCCAAGGCCGAGCGCGCCGCCGGACGGCCGCTTCCTCGACAGGGCCGCGTGTTCCTGTCGGTGCGCGACTCCGACAAGCCGGCCGCCACCATGCTGGCCGCGCTGCTGCAGTCGCTCGGCTTCGGTCTGGTCGCAACCACCGGCACCGCCCGCGCGCTGCAGCGGATCGGCATCCCGGTGGAGACCGTCCAGAAGGTGACCGAGGGTTCGCCGAACGTGGTCGACCTGATCCAGGACGGCTCCATCAACCTGATCATCAACAGCCCGCTGGGCCGCGGTGCCCGCACCGACGGCTACGAGATCCGCGAGGCCGCGATCCGCAACCAGATCCCCTGCATCACCACGCTCGCGGGCGCCTCGGCCGCCGTGCAGGCGATCGCTCAGGCCCGCTCGGTCGCGCCGGTGGCACTCCAGACGCTGCATGCAGCGGAGGTGGAGTCGCATGCCGCCGGATAGGCGGATCATGCAGGTCGCTCGGGTCGAGGCGGTCGGCGCCTACACGCTGCTGGTGCTGCGAAACGACGGGCGCGAGGTGGGCGCGCCGGGGCAATTCTTCATGCTTCAGGCCGACCCCGAGCCGAGCGGCGCCTACCTGCCGCGGGCGTTGTCGGCGGCCTGGGCGGATGCGGGCGAGATCGCGTTCCTGCTGGACGTGCGCGGCGCCGGCACCGCCGCCCTGGCCGGGGCTGCGCGGATGTCCGTGCTGGGTCCGCTGGGCCACGGCTTCGAGCTGCACGACGGGCCC
>DASUHV010000313.1:0-7333 GCA_036273355.1 Gaiellales bacterium | reverse complement strand
AGGGAAGTGTTAGCGGCAGTATCGCAAAGCCGTCCCGGTTATGTCAAGTGGCGATCCGCACGGATCTCAGGCGCCGCGCAGGCGGTCGAGCTCGGCTCGCTCCAGCTCACGCCACCGCCCCGGTGCCAGGCCCTCCACCGTGAGGCCGGCGTAGGCCGACCGGTGCAGATGCAGCACCGGGTGTCCCACCGCCTCGCACATCCGGCGCACCTGCCGGTTGCGCCCCTCGTGGATGCGCAGCTCGATCCGCCCCGGCGCCAGCTCGCGCACCTGCGCCGGCGCCGTCGGCCCGTCGTCCAGCTCGACCCCCGACCGCAGCCGCTCGAGCGCGGCCGCATCCGGCCGGCCCTCGACGTCCGCCACGTAGACCTTGTCCACCTCGTGGCTGGGGTGCATCAGGCGGTGCGCGAGCAGGCCGTCGTTCGTCAGGAGCAGCGCGCCGGTCGTGTCCATGTCCAGCCGTCCCACCGGGAACAGCCGCAGCGGCGAGCCGACCAGGTCGAGCACCGTGGGGCGACCCTGCGGGTCGTTCGCCGTGGTGACGACGCCGGCCGGCTTGTGCAGCAACACCCACGCCTGCCGTTCGGCGCTGACGGGACGGCCGTCCACGCACACCTCATCACCCTCGCCGACGCTCGTTCCGAGCTCGGCCACGGTGCCGTTCACGGTCACGCGCGCATCGCGGATCAGCTCGTCCACCGCTCGCCGCGACCCCACCCCGGCGGAGGCCAGGTAGCGGTTAAGCCTGACCGGCACGCTGGTCGGCGACCAGGTGCAGGCGCGCCCGCAGCGCCTGGTGATCGGCCTCGGTCAGCTCGAAGTCCGACAGCGCCGGCAGATCCTCGCCCTCGCCCAGGCCGAACACGCGCAGGAAGGCGGTGGTCGTCCGGTAGACGACCGGGGTGCCCGGGGTGTCGGCCCGCCCCGCCTCCTCGATCAGGCCCCGCTCGATCAGCCCGCCCACGGCCGAGTCGGCGCCGACGCCGCGGATGCGGGCGATCTCGGGCCGCGACACCGGCTGCAGGTAGGCCACGATCGCCAGCGTCTCCAGTGCGGCCTGGCTCAGGCCCTTGGCGCTGGGCCGGTTGACGAGCCGCGCGCACACCTCGGCCGTCTCACGGGCGGCACGCAGGCCGTAGCCGCCGGCCACCCGTTCAAGCACCACCCCGGAGCGACCCTCGCAGTGACGGTCGGCCAGCGCGCCCAGCGCCCGCTCGATCCGCTCGGGGGCGGCATCGGTCAGCTCGGCCAGCTCCTTCGGCGTGAGCGGCTCCGAGGCCACGAACAGCAGGGCCTCGACCGTATGGGTGAGCTCACTCACGCGATCGCCCGGTCGGCGTCGACCTCGGCCTGGGAAGCGGCTCCCGCAGCCGCCACGACCCTGATCGGCGCGAACAGCCGGGGCTGCTCGGGGACGACCTCGCCGCGCTTGATCATCTCCAGCAGCGCCAGGAAGGCCGCCGCCTGCGACAGGCGATCGAGCCCCTTCACCGCCTCCTCGAACTGGAAGCCGCGGCGCGTTCGCAGGATCGTGCGGAAGTGGTCGAGGAACCGCTCCACCGGCACCAGCGGCCGCCGCACGGACGACACGTCGATGTGCGGGGGCGGCACCAGCAGCCGGTCGACGGCCGCCGCCAGCTGCCAGGGGTCCTCGCTGAACTCGATCACCACGGGCTCCGGTCGTGGCGCCAGGGGCGCGGGGCCCATGCGGAACACGCGGGGCGGCCCGGCCGAGCGGTCGCGCAGCCAGGCGGCCGCACCCTGGAAGCGGCGGTACTCGATCAGCCGCTGGAACAGCTCGGCCTCGGCCTGCTCCGGAGACAGGTCGTCCTCCTCGGCCTCGCCCGGGAACAGCAGGCGCACCTTGATCTCCAGCAGCGCCGCCATCAGCACCAGGAACTCGCTGGCCGACTCCAGGTCGAGCTCGCCCTTCTCGTACGCGCGCTCGACGTAGGCCACCACGATCTCGGCGATCGGCACGTCGGCCAGCTCGACCTCCTCGCGCAGCACCAGCGCCAGCAGCAGGTCGAACGGCCCCTGGAACACGTCCAGGTCCAGCTCAAGATCGGCCAGGATCATCGCCGCATTCTAGGCTCCAGGTCGGATGCCGGGCCGCTTTTGGCGGTATGACAGAATCCGGCCGTGTCCACCGTCACCGGCTCACCGCGCCTCGAGGACCGCTGGGATCTCACGCCGGTGTTCGCCTCGGACGCCGCGGCCGTTGCCGAGCTCGACGCGCTCGCGGCCGATGCCGATGCCTTCGCACGGGCGCTGCCGTCGCCGTCGCAGCTGGGCGGCCCGGCGCTGGCCGAGCTGCTGGAAGGCCTGGGAGGGCTGCGAAACCGGGCCAAGCGGCTGTCCACGTATGCGGAGCTGCGCTCGGCCGAGGACGCGTCCGACCCCGCCGCCCAGGATCTGGGCACGCTCGTGGCACAGCGGATGCCGGGCATCCAGGACGCCCTGCGCGGGTTCCAGCTGGCGTGGCTGGATCTGCCCGACGATCGCGCATCGCAGCTCGCCGAGCTGCCCGAGGTGGCGGAGGACCGGCACTTCCTGATCGCGTCGCGCCGGTTCGCCCCCCACACCCTGTCGGCCGCGGAGGAGCGCGCGCTGTCGGCGCGCGGCGGCGCCGCCGAGCAGTCCTGGATCCGCCTCTGGTCGGAGCAATCCTCCGCCCTCACCATCACGTGCGATCTCGGGAACGGCCCGGCCCCTCAGACCACGAGCGAGGTCATGTTCGCCTCCTGGGACAGGCGGCCCGAGGTGCGCCGCACCGCGCACGCGGCGCTACGTGAGCTGAGCGACGGTTTCGCGCCCACGTCCTCGCACTGCCTCGATGCCGTGGTCGGCGACCGCCTGGCGGTGGACGCCCTCCGCGGCTACGAGCGGGCCACCCGCTCCACCGACCTCGCCAACGAGCTGCGCTCGGAGATGGTCGACGCGATGCTGGACGCCGTGGCCGCACGCACAGGCATCTGGCGCCGCTGGAACACGATCAAGGCGGGCCTGCTCGGGGTCGACCGGCTGCCGGTCGCAGACCGGGTGGCGCCGCTGGGCGAGATGGCGGCGATGAGCTACCCCGAGGTGGTCGAGCAGGTGGTCGCGTCGTTTGCCGCGCTGTCGGACGAGGCCGGCCGCACCGTGGCCGGCTTCTTCCAGGACGGGCGCGTGGACGCCGCGCCCCGCAGCGGCAAGATCGGCGGCGCGTTCTGCGCAGAGCTGGACGGCACCTGCGGGCCGTACCTGCTGCTCAACCACAGCGGCCGCCAGATGGACGCGCAGGTGATGGCGCACGAGGCCGGCCACGGCCTGCACCTCGCGCGCTGCCTGGCGGCCCAGAGCCCGCTGGTGGGCCTGCCGTCGTTCGCGCTGATCGAGATCCCCTCGACGTTCGCCGAGCTGTGGCTCGTGCAGGGGCTGCTCGAGCACGAGACCGACCCCGGCCGGCGCCTGGCGCTGCAGGCGGGCGCCGTCGAGACCGCGATCGGAAACGTGTTCGAGTCGGCCGTCTCGGCCCAGGCCGAGCGCGGCTGCTACCGGCTCAAGGCGGAAGGGCTGACGCTGTCGGTCGAGCGCCTGAACGAGCTGTGGGACGAGCAGTTCCGGGCCGGGCTTGGCGACAGCGTGGAGGGCGAGGAGGTCACCAGCCGCTGGGCGCTGATGCCCCACGCGATCGTGTACCGGTTCTACCTCTACAACTACAGCTTCTCGTGCCTGATCGCGCTGACGCTGATGGGACGTCTGCGCGACGACCCGGAGCGATTCGCCGCCCGCTACCTGGGCTACCTCGACCGCGGCGGCAACGGCACGCCGGCCGAGGTACTGGCGCCGCTCGGCATCGACCTGGACGACCCCGGCCTGTGGGACGAGGGGCTGGACGAGATGGAGCGCATGGTGGAGGGCGTGGGCAGGTAAAGGCTGCGCTAGGCGATCAGCGCTGCGTCGCCGAGCAGCGCCTTGGCCTCAGCGAAGAAGTCGCCGTCGGGGCGCACCTTGAACTCCGGGCCGAAGCGCAGGGTCTTCGGCCCTTCCGAGGTCTGCACCTCGAGCAGCACCGGCGCGTCGCCGGGGAACTCGCCGATCAGGGACTTCAGGTCGTCGATGATCGCCGCCGGCGTCTCCCGCGCGTCCAGTCGCAGCCGCACCACGCCGAAGTTGGCGGTGGCCTCGAACGGCAGGATCTCGATCGCGACCAGCTTCACCTCGCCCTCGTTCTTGCGGTCGGCGCGGCCCTTCACCAGCACCACCGAGTCGGCCACCAGCAGCTGGCGGGACGCCGCCAGCGTGTTCGCGAACACGACCACCTCGATCGTGCCGGTGGTGTCGTCGATCTCCGCGAACGCCATCTGATCGCCCTTGCGGGTCACGAACGGCTTGATCGCGGTGACCAGCCCGCCCACCGTCACCACCTGGCCGTCGCGCAGCGACCCGGCCTGCGCCAGCGGTAGGTCTGAGCGCCGCGCCAGCTGGTCGCGAACGTCGGCCAGCGGGTGGCTGGACACGTACAGCCCGACCGCCTCCTTCTCGCGCGCCAGCAGCTCGCCCCGCTCCCACTCGCCCGGCGGCACCGGCGGGTGGCTGCGCACCAGAAGGGCGTCGCCGTTGGGGTCGCCGTCGCCGCCGAGGTCGAAGATCGACATGTGCCCCATCAGCGTGTCGGCCTGCTGCTTGGTGCCGGACGCGTGGGCCGCGTCCATCACCTCCATCATGCCGCGGCGGGTGGCGCCGGTCGAGTCGAGCGCGCCGCAGCTGATCAAGCTCTCGAGCATGCCCTTGTTCAGCACCGAGGCGTCGACGCGCTCGCAGAAGTCCCAGATCGACGTGAACGGCGCCGCCTCGCGGGCGGTGATGATCGCCCGCACGGCCCCGTCGCCGACCTTCTTCACCGCCGTCAGGCCGAAGCGGACGCGCCCTTCCACCACCGCGAAGTCGGCCTGGCTGGAGTTGACGTCGGGCGGAAGCACCTCGATGCCCATCGACTCGCACTCCGACACGTAGTAGGGCACCCGGTCCTTGGTCGACATCACCGAGGAGATCAGGGCGGCCATGTACTCGGCGGGATGGTTGGCCTTCAGCCAGGCCGTGCGGTACGAGATGAGCGCGTAGCAGGCGGCGTGCGCCTTGTTGAACGAGTAGTCGCTGCTGCGCTCGTTGTCGTCCCAAAGCTGCTCGGCAACCGGGCGCGAGATGCCGTTGGCCAGGCAGCCGTCGATGAACTTGTCCTTCAGCGAGATCATCAGCGAGCGGATCTTCTTGCCGATCGCCTTGCGCAGGTCGTCCGCTTCGGCGGGGCTGAACCCGGCGATCTCACGGGCGATCAGCATGCTCTGCTCCTGGTACACCGTGATGCCGGACGTCTCAGACAGGATGCCCTCGAGCCGGGGATCGGGGTACGTGACCGGCTCGCGGCCGTTCTTGCGAGCGGCGAACTTGGGGATGTTCTGCATCGGGCCGGGCCGGTACAGGGCACCCAGGGCGATCAGGTCCTCGAAGCGGGTGGGCCGCACCTGGCGCAGCGCCTCGCGCATGCCGCCCGACTCGAACTGGAACACGCCGGTCGCGTCGCCCCTGGCCAGCATCTCGTAGGTGCGGGCGTCGTCCAGCGGCAGGTCGTGCATCGACAGCCGCTGCCCGGTGGTCTGCTCGATCAGCTCGACCGCGCGGTCGATCACGTCGAGGTTGCGCAGCCCCAGGAAGTCCATCTTCAGCAGGCCCAGCGCCTCGACGTCGCCCATCGGGAACTGCGTCACGACCTCGGCCTCGGCGCCCTTCTGCTGCAGGGGCAGGTACTCGGTCAGCGGCCGGTCGCCGATCACGACCGCGGCGGCGTGGATCGAGTCGTTGCGGACGACACCCTCCAGCGGGCGCGCCATGTCCACGATCGAGCGGGCGGTCTCGTCCGCGTCGTAGACCTTGCGGAGCTCGGCCCCCGGCTTCATGCACTCCTCGAACGACACCTTCGGGCCCTCGGGCACCAGCTTGGCGATGCGATCGACCTCGCCGTAGCCGATGCCCATCACGCGTCCCGCGTCCTTGATCGCGGCCTTGGGCTGCATCTTGCCGAAGGTGATGATCTGGGCGACGCTGCGGCGGCCGTACTTCTCGGCCACGTAGTTGATGACGCGCTCGCGGCCGGCGACGGCGAAGTCGATGTCGATGTCGGGCATGCTCTTGCGGCCCGGGTTCAGGAACCGCTCGAACAGCAGCGAGTACGCCATCGGGTCGAGATCGGTGATGCGCAGGCAGTAGGCGACCAGCGAGCCGGCGGCGGAGCCGCGTCCCGGGCCGACCGAGACGCCGTCCTCGCGGGCGAAGCGGATGAAGTCCCACACGATCAGGAAGTAGTCGGGGAAGCCCATCTCCTCGATCGTCTTCAGCTCGAACTCGAGCCGGTCGCGCAGCTCGGGAGTCACCTGCGGGTAGCGCTCGCGCAGGCCGGTCTCGGCCAGGTCGCGCAGGTAGCCGACGGCGGTCTGGCCCTCGGGCACCTCGAAGTGCGGCAGGTGCATCGCGCCCAGACCGACCTCGGCGCTGCAGCGGTCCGCGATCTCGACCGTGCGGCGCAGCGTGTCCTCGCCGAACCGCTCGCCCATCAGCGCGTACATCTCCTGCGGGGACTTCAGGTAGAACTCGTGGTTGGAGAAGCGGAAGCGATCGGGGTTGTCGAGCTTGTCCTGCGTCTGGATGCAGAGCAGCGCCTCGTGCGGGATCGCGTCGTCGCGGGTCAGGTAGTGGACGTCGCCGGTACCGACCATGGGCAGGCCGGCGTCCTTCGCCATCGCCACCAGCGAGGGCAGGATCCGGGTCTGCACGTCGATTCCGCCGTCCTGGATCTCGACGTAGACGTCGTCGCGGCCGAAGATCTGCACCAGCCGGTCGAGCTGCTCGCGGGCGCCGGCCGGGTCGTCATCCACCAGCGCCTTGCAGACACGCCCGGACAGACAGCCGGACAGCGCGATCACGCCGCCGGCGTTGGCGGCCAGCTGGTCGAAGTCGATGCGCGGCTTGTACCAGTAGCCGTCCAGGAAGCCGCTCGAGACCAGCCGGATCAGGTTGTGGTAGCCCTCGGTGGTCTCGGCCAGCAGCGTCAGATGCGCGCGCTTCTCTCGCTGCGGCCGGGCGGCGTGATCGTCCACGACGTAGACCTCGCACCCCAGCACCGGCTTCACCCCGGCCTTGGCGGCGACGCGGCTGAGCTCGACCGCGCCCGCCATCGAGCCGTGGTCGGTCAATCCGATCGCCGGCATGCCCAGATCGGCCGCCCGCGCCACCAGCGGGCCGATGCGACATGCGCCGTCAAGGATCGAGTACTCGCTGTGAACGTGGAGATGAA
>DASUHV010000312.1:0-2164 GCA_036273355.1 Gaiellales bacterium | reverse complement strand
GCTGCTTGCCGGAGAGCCCGGGAGATCCGGCCTCCCCTGAAGCGCGTAGCCCGAGGCTCCAAGGAGCAGCGCTGCTGCCGACGCCGTCAGCACACCGCCGCGCACGCGCAGCAGCCAAAGACCGCCGAGGCTCAGGACGATCAGCAGCAGCAGGGTGACCCAACCCATCAGCGCCTCGCCCTCACCCGGATTCTGTGCCTGATCAGCCAGGCGCCGATCAACAGCAGCGCGAGTGGCGCCAGCCACAGGGGCCACGCTGCAGGCTCTGTCGTCGGCTTGTAGCTGATCCACGTGCCGTAGCGCTGGATCAGCCACGCTCGAATGGCATTCGGCTGCTCGCCCGCCGCTATTCTCCGCCGAACGAGGTCGCGCATGTCTCCGGCGAGCTCGGCGTCCGAATCCGCGATCGACTGACCCTGGCAGACGAGGCAGCGGATTTCCTGCATCAGCGCTTCCGCTTGCGCTTCCTGCTTCGGGTCGGGCAGCTGGCGATCGGACCAGTAAGCCGGCGGAAGGTTGCTGTCGGCGTGGAGCGGTTGAGCGACGACCAAGGCGACGACGAGCAACAGCCGCTTCACCGCGCCTGCTCCAGTTTCGAGAGGATCATCGGCACATCGCCAGGCTCGATCGCGCCGATCTGCTGGTAGCGGATCACGCCTTTGCCATCGACGATGAAGCTTTCGGGCACTCCCGACGATCCAAGCGAAATCTGCACCTTGCTCTGGCGGTCGCTGCCGATGCGCTCGTAGGGATCGCCGTTCTGCTGCAGGAAGGCCGAGAGGTCCTCAGGTCGGTCGCGAATCGCAATTCCGTCGATGGGCACTCCCTTCAGCTTCAGCTGCTGCAGGACTTGCACTTCGTCGATACAGGGCACGCACCAGCTCGCGAAGACGTTGACGAGGTGCGGCTTGCCGGTCGCGAGATCGGCGGACGAAAGCGCCGGCTTGCCCGGAAGAATTGCAGGCAAGGCGAACGCCGGGACTGGCTTTCCCTCGAGTGTCGACGGGACGTTGGTGTTAGGCGGACTGGCGAGGCGCCAGACGAGCGCCGCGACGATCAGCAGCAGCACGATCGCCGGCGCGAACCTCAGCGCGCGGCTCATGCGTAGCGCTCCCGCCGCCATTCGATCTCACGCCGCCTCCGCGGCCGCCAGACGAGGCGCCACAGACGTCCGAGCAGCGCCAGCGCTCCGCCGATCGCGATCAGCGCACCGCCAGCCCAGATCAACGTCACGAACGGCTTCCACCACAATCTCAGCTGCCACGCGCCGCTCGGGTCCGGCTGTCCGATGACGGTGTAGAGTTGCCCGTTCCAGAAGGTGCGGATGGCCGTCTCGCTGGTCGCAGTCGGCGGGTCCGTGAAGTAGCGCGACTGAGGGGTCAGCGTGATCACGCCCGACCCGCGGCTCGCGCGAAGCTGGGCCTCGACCGCCGTCCAGTTCTTCCCCGCCATCGGAGTCACGCCGACGAGCTGCACCTGCCAGGGGCCCACGGTCAGGATGTCGCCGGGCTTCGCGACTGCGAGCCGTTCGCTGGTGAAGGCCGCGTTCGCCGCCATTCCCACGAGCGCGACGGCGATCCCGAAATGCGCCATGACCATGCCCCATGTCGCGAGCGGCGCGCGGAGCGGATTGCGGCCGACCAGCGGCAGGATTGCCGCCGCCGCAAGATAGGCTGCGACCGCGAAGCCGAGCCTCGGGAGGATGTGCATCTGCGGCGCGAGGATAATCGTGAAGACGAGCGCGCTGAAGCCGATCAGCGCAGGGATCTGCAGCTTGCTCCAGACCATCCGCCGCTCCCGCCGCCAGGCAAGCAGTGGCCCAATCCCGACCAGCACGGCGAGGAAGAGCGCCAGCGGCCCTGCCACCGCATTGAAATAGGGCGCACCCACCGACAGCTTCTCGCCCGAGACCGCCTCGACGAAAAGCGGGTATAACGTGCCGACGAACACGACGCCGAGGACGACCGTCAGGATCAGATTGTTGATCACCAGCCCGGTCTCGCGGCTGACCAGCTCGAACGGCGCGCCTTCCTTCAGGCTCGCTCCGCGCCAGGCGAACAGGACGAAGGCCGCGCCGACATAGATCGCCAGAAGAGCGAGCAGGAAGGTGCCGCGCTGCGGGTCGATGGCGAACGCATGCACCGAGGTCAGGACTCCCGACCGG
>DASUHV010000311.1:0-8882 GCA_036273355.1 Gaiellales bacterium | reverse complement strand
GATGCCGTGGACGTGGTGTTGGGCCTGGAGGCGGGCGCCGACGACTACGTCACAAAGCCGTTCGAGCCGTCGGTGCTGGCGGCCCGGCTGCGGGCGGTGCTGCGGCGCGTCACCCGCGCAGCGCCCCAGCAGCCGCTGCGGTTTGGCGACCTCGAGATCGATCCGCTGGGCATGGTGGTCACCCGCGGCGGCGAGGAGCTGTCGCTGACCCCGACCGAGTACCGGCTGCTGCTGATGCTGGCCGAGAACGCCGGCGTCGTGCTCGGCCGCGAGCGGCTGCTGGAGGAGGTGTGGGGATACGTGTGGGCCGGCGACACGCGCCTGGTCGACATGCACGTGCGGCGGCTGCGCGGCAAGGTCGGGCCCGAGGTGATCGAGACCGTGCGCGGTGCCGGCTACAAGATGGTGCGGCCGTGAGGTCGCTGCGGGTCCGGCTGGCGCTGGCCTTCGCGCTGGTGGCGGCGCTGGTCGCGGCGTTCGTGGGCGTGGCCGTGTACCAGCTGTCGGCGCAGGACCTGCTCGACCGGGCCCGCGCCAAGTCGGTTGCCAACGTGCGGTCGGCGGCCCGGCTGTACCCGCTGACCAAGCCGCTCACCCCCTACCCGGCCCTGCCCGTGAACGACCGCTCCGTGCCGGCGCCGCTGCGCGCCGCCGTCGCCTCGCGCCACGTCGCCACCTACCGCGGCAACTGGAACGGCAAGCCCGTGATCTGGGCCGGGCGGCCGGCCGCGGATGGCACGCCGCTGTTCGTGCGCGCCTCGTTCCAGGCGGAGCAGCAGTCCCTGAACGACCTGCGCACCAAGCTGATCGGCGCGGCGCTGGCGGCGGCGCTGGCCGGCGCGGTGGTGGGCGTGGCGCTGGCGAGCCGCCTGTCACTGCGTCTCAGGCGGGCGGCGGCGACGGCCGAGCGCGTGGCCGGCGGTGACCTGGACGCGCGCATCGGCGCCACGGGGGGCGACGAGGTGGCGGCCATGAGCGACGCGGTCGACAGGATGGCCGAGGCCCTGCAGCAACGGCTGGAGCGCGAGCAGCGGTTCGTGGCCGACGTCGCCCACGACCTGCGCACGCCGCTGACCGGCCTGACCGCCGCCGCCAGCCTGCTCGACGACGACCAGGTGGGCGGCGCCATCAAGGAGCGCGTGTCGCACCTGAGCGGCCTGGTCGAGGATCTGCTCGAGATCGCGCGGCTGGACAGCGGCTCGGCAACGCCCGACCTGCGGTGGGTGGACGTCGGGGCGCTGGCCGCCGATGTGGCGTCACGGCACCAGGGGACGCGCAGCGGGACGTCGCAGCCGTGCCGCGCGCTGGTCGACCCGCGGCGGCTGGAGCGGGTGCTCGAGAACGTGATCGGGAACGCCGAGCGGCACGGCCGCCCGCCGATCGTGGTGGACGTCGGCGAGACGCGCGTGCGCGTCACCGACAGCGGGCCCGGTTTCTCCCCGGAGATGCTCGAGCGCGCCACCGAGCGGTTCTCGTCGGGCGACCCGGCTCGCGGCGGCGGGATCGGACTGGGCCTGGCGATCGCGGCGGCGCAGGCCCGTGTGCTGGGCGGACGGCTGGTGCTGGCGAACGTGCCGGCCGGCGGCGCCGCCGTCACGATCGAGCTGCCGGAGATACCAGCATGAGGGGGCTCGCGGCGATCTCGCTGCTGGCCGTGCTGGTCGCCGGATGCGGCAGCCAGTCCGGCCTGCACGTCGAGAACGGCGGGCACACGGTCGCAGTGGTGCCTGCGGGCAACTCCGGCGGCGGCGGCCACAGCACCGCACCCGCGCTGCCGCGGCGGGTGACCGCGCGGATCCCGCTGGGCGGGGTGCCGGCGATCGCGTGGGACGGGACGACCACGATGTGGGCGGCCGTCTGGGGCGGCGGCCCCCACCTGCTCGGTTCGCTGGTCGCGGTGGACACGGCCACCGGCACCGCCGGTCCGCCGACCGTGTTGCCGGCCTCGCATACGCCCTACCTGATCGCGGCCACGGCATCGTCGGTGTACGTGGCCGGCGGCGGCGCCGTCATGCGGATCGACCCGAGCACCGGCAAGGTGATCGAGCGCCGCGACCTCGGCGCGAGGCTGCACGCGCTCCTGGCCGCGCAGGGCCGGCTGTGGGTGACCGCGGACGGGGGCCTGCTCGTGCAGCTCAACCCGGCGACGCTGGTCGTGGTCGCGACGCGGCACGTCACCGGACATCCCGACGCGATCACGACCGACGCCGGCTCCGTGCTGGTGACCGACGACCGCGACCGCACGCTGACGCGGATGGACATCGCCAACGGCAAGGTGACCGGCAGCACCAGCATCGGGGCGGCCGGCGCCGGCCGGCCGTCGCAGATCACGGTCTACGCCGGGTCGATCTGGGTCTACGAGGGCACCACCGTGCTGCGGGTGGCGACCGGCGCGCTGCAGCTGCTCGACCGTGTCACGGTGCCGGGCGGGGGCGGATCGATCGCGGCCGGCACCGGCGGCGTATGGGTCAGCGGCAACTTCGGCGTGGCCCGCATCGACCCCGCCACCGGAGCGCTGGATACGCCGCTCGCCGTCGGCCAGGCGGGCGCCGCGATCGCGACCACGGGCGATGCGGTGTGGGTGGTGCAGCGGCCGACGGGCACGCTGCTGCGGCTGGTGCCGTAGCCCGGGATTAGCGCATCCGCGGGAAGCGGCCGGCGCGGTCGCGTGCTAGCCAGCGGGGCGGCTGCGCGTTCAGCCACGACACCAGCGTCGAGTAGGTCACGCAGCGCACCTCGGGGCGGCCGCAGACCGCCCCGACGAACCGCGTCAGCGCATCCACGTAGGCGCCGTGGTTCCAGGTGGCGAAGTGGTTTCCGACGTCGATCGGCGCGCGGTCGCCGTGGTAGTTGGCGCGGAAGTAGCGCATGTAGCTGGCGAACACGTCGTCGGCCAGGACGCGGGAGCGGCGCCGCGACACGGTCTGCGCGCCTGACTGGTTGACGTAGAAGTTGTAGTCCATCGAGAGCGACCGCCAGGGCGTGCCGACCAGCCTGATCAGCGCCAGCGGAAAGCTCCAGATGCCGTCGCGCCGCCGCGGCCAGTCGCCCGGCAGGTCGGCCTGGCTGGTGTCGTAGGTCATGCCCTCTGACCGCAGCACCGGGTAGAGCCTGCCGAGGTGGCCCTGCAGGCACGGCGTGCGGCCCCCGCGAATCTCACTGTCGGGGACGGCCAGCCCGGCGTGGTGCATCAGCTTGTGGAACTGGCCGATCTCGTGCCGCCAGTCGCGCCTGCTCCAGGTGCTGATGTTGCCGGGGTAGGGCTCGCAGAAGTGGCCGTTGTAGTGCGTCCCGATCTCGTGGCCCTCGGCGTAGCCGAGGTCGATCTGCCGCACCAGCGCGCGCACCGCCGCCGCGCTCGGGCTGAAGCCGATGTCGGAGCTGCCGGCCGGGTGGCGGGGCGGGTGGTAGAGCCGCCTCTGGGCCGGGTCGAGCAGGTAGACGCCGGACACGAAGAAGCTGAAGCGGGCGCCGGTGCGAGCGCCGACCGCACGCCAGTGCCTCCACAGTTTCGGGTCGCCCGAGCCGTCGAAGGAGACCATCACGAACTGGGGTGGACGGCGATAGCGCGGGGCCGGCGGCGGCAGCGCCACCGTGGAGGGCGGCGGCGCGCTGGTGGCCGACGACGGGCCCGTGCCGGAGTCACCTGCCCGGGACCCGCTGCACGCCGTCGCCGCCACCAGCAGCACCGCCATCGCCACACACCTCACGGGCCGCACACTAGAGCCGGGCCGTCACACCACCTGCTCGGACAGGTAACAGCTCGGTAACGCCGGAACTACGCGGCGGCCAGCACGTCGCGCAGCGTGATGATCTGGTCGCGGCGCTGGCCGATGCCCACGATCGCCACCGGCACGCCCACCTGCTGCTCGATGAAGTCGAGGTAGTCGCGCGCGGCCGCCGGCAACTGGCCCGCGTCGCGCACGTGCGAGATGTCGGTGTTCCAGCCCGGCAGATCGGTGTACACCGGCTGGGCGTGGTGGAAGTCGCTCTGGTGGCCGGGGAAGTCCTCGGTGACCGTGCCGTCGGGCAGCGTGTAGTGGGTGCAGACCGGGATCGACTCGAAGATCGAGAGCACGTCCAGCTTGGTCACGGCCAGCTGGGTGAAGCCGTTCAGCCGGGTGGCGTAGCGCAGCGCCACCAGGTCGAGCCAGCCGCAGCGCCGCTCGCGGCCGGTGACGGTGCCGTACTCGGCGCCCTGGTCGCGGATCCGCTCGCCCCGCTCGGGGTCGGCCTCGCTGGGGAACCCACCCGCTCCCACCCGCGTCACGTACGCCTTGGCGACGCCCAGCACCGCGTCGATGCGGGTCGGCCCGAAGCCGAGGCCGACGCAGGCGCCGGCGGCGATCGGGTTGGAGCTGGTGACGAACGGGTAGGTGCCGTGGTCGAGGTCGAGCAGGGTCGCCTGCGCCCCCTCGCACAGCACCACCTTGCCCTCGTCCAGCGACCGGTTCACGATCAGCGACGTGTCGGCGATGTACGGCCGGATCCGCTCCGCGTAGCGCAGCGTGGCCTCGGTCATCACGTCCTTGTCGATCGGGCGCTGGTGGTAGATCTTTCGCAGCAGCACGTTCTTGACCGAGAGCGCGGTCTGGATCTTCTGGCGCAGGATCTTCTCGTCGAGCAGGTCCTGCACGCGGATGCCGACCCGCGAGGCCTTGTCGGCGTAGGCAGGGCCGATGCCGCGGCGGGTGGTGCCGATCTGCAGCCGGCCCAGCATCAGCTCGGAGTCGGCGTCGATGATGCGGTGCCAGGGCATGATCAGGTGCGCGTTTCCGGAGATGCGGAACCCGGCCAGGTCGATGCCGCGCTGCTCGAGGCCGTCCAGCTCCTCCATCAGCACCTCCGGGTCGATCACGCAGCCGTTGCCGATCACGCACAGCGTGCCCGGCCAGAGGATGCCGCTTGGCACCAGCCGCAGCTTGTAGGTGTCGTCGCCCAGCACCAGCGTGTGCCCGGCGTTGTTGCCGCCCTGGTAGCGGGCGACGACGTCGGCCCGCTCGGCCAGCGTGTCGACGATCTTGCCCTTGCCCTCGTCGCCCCACTGGGCGCCCACGACGACGCTACACGGCATCGCGCACCACCCCTCTCAGGACGGGCCCTGGGCGAGGTTGGCGAAGCGCGTGTAGCGGCCCTGGTAGGCCAGCTGCACGGTGTCCAGGGGGCCGTTGCGGTGCTTGCTCACGATCAGCTCGGCCTCGCCCTTGTGCTCGCTCTCGGGGTCGTAGTAGTCGTCGCGGTAGATGAACATGACCAGGTCGGCGTCCTGCTCGATCGAGCCCGACTCGCGCAGGTCGGACAGCTGCGGCCGCCGGTCCTTGGCGCCGCGCTGCTCGACGGCGCGCGACAGCTGCGACAGCGCCAGCACCGGCACCTCGAGGTCGCGCGCGATCAGCTTCAGCTGCCGTGAGATGTGCGAGATCTCGTTCACCCGGTTCTCGAACCGGGCGCCGCCGCTCATCAGCTGCAGGTAGTCGATCACGACCAGCGCCAGGTTCGGGTGGCGCGCCTTCAGCCGGCGGGTCTTGGCCTTGATCTCGAGCGCGGTGATGCCGGCCGTGTCGTCGATGTAGATCGGCGCCTCCTGCAGGTGCGAGCAGGCGGCGGTCAGCTTCGGCCACTCCTCGGGCGCAAGCTTGCCGGTGCGCAGCCGGCTGGAGTCGACCTTGCCCTCCGAGCACATCAGGCGCTGCGTGACCTCGTCGCGCGACATCTCGATCGTGAAGATCGCGACCGGCAGCTGCTCGCGGATGCCCACGTGGGCGGCCACGTTCAGCGCCAGCGACGTCTTGCCCATGCCCGGGCGGGCGGCCAGGATCACCAGGTTGGACGGCTGCAGCCCGGCCGTGATCTTGTCCAGCTTGCGGAACCCGGTGCCGACGCCGGTGATCTCGCGGCCGGACTCGTGCAGCTGGCTGATCCGCTCGAAGGAGTCGTTCAGCAGGCCGGAGATCGGGAAGAAGTCGCTGGTGATGCGCTGGTCGGCGATCCCGAACACGACCTGCTCGGCCTGGTCGACCAGCTCCTGCGGCTCGCCCAGCCGCTCGTACCCGAGCTGGGCGATCTGGGTGCCGGCTCGGATCAGGTTGCGGTAGGTGCTGGCGTCGCGCACGATCTCGGCGTAGCGGTGCGCGTTGGCCACCGCCGGCACCGTCGATGCCAGCGTGTGCACGGCCGCCTTGCCGCCGACCTCGTCCAGCTGCCCCTGGTTCTGCAGGGAGTTGATCAGCGTGATCGAGTCGACGGTGCCGCCCTCGGCGTAGACCCGCAGGATCGTCTCGTAGATGGTGGCGTGCGATCGCCGGTAGAAGTCCTCCGGCTGCAGCACCTCGGACACGATCGCGATCGCGTTCGCGGATACGAGCATCGCGCCCAGCACCGACTCCTCGGCATCGAGGTCGTGCGGCGGGACGGTGGGTGCGCGCTGCTGCTGCTGGTCGACGGCCATCAGGCGGGGCGGATCAGTAGTCGTCCGGCTCGGCTTCGAAGGCTTCGACGTTGCCCTCTTCACCGGCTTCGCCCGGCACCACCATCACCTTGACGGTGGCCTCGACGTCGCCCCACACCGCGATCGAGACGCGGTAGGAGCCGAGCGCCTTGATCGCGTCGTCCAGCGACACCTTGCGGCGGTCGACCCGGATCTTGCGGGCCTTCCAGATCGCGTCGGCGATGTCGCTTGACGTGACCGAGCCGTACAGCCGGTCCTCGACCCCGGCGCGGGCCTTGATCGTGAGCACGGTGCGGTTGAGGGTGTGGGCTATGTCGCGCGCCTGCTCCTCGCTCTGCGCCTCGTGGCGCTTGCGCATCTCCTCCTGGCGCTGCACCTGCGCGACCATGCCGTCGCCGGCGGCCAGCGCCAGCTTGCGCGGCTCCAGGAAGTTGCGCATGTAGCCGGCGGCGACGTTCACGACGTCGCCCTTGCGGCCCAGTTTGTCGACGTCCTGCAGCAGGATCGCCTGTGTTCCTTTGTGTGCCATCACGTCCTCATCGTCACGCGGCCGGGCCGCGATCATCGTCCCACGCGCCGGCGGATGCCAGCCCGGCGCGTCCGATTTCACCGCTGCTTGCGGGGATTCAGTTGACCGCGTAGGGCAGCAGAGCCACCTCACGCGCGCGCTTCACGGCCACCGCCACCTGGCGCTGGTGCCGCCGGCAGGCGCCGGTGATGCGTCGCGAACGGATCTTCCCCTTCTCCGACACGTAACGCCGGAGCTGGTTGTAGTTCTTGTAGTCGATCTCCTCGACCTTGTCCTTGCAGAAGTAGCAGGACTTGCGTCGAGTCGATGCGCCGGCGCCGGCACGCGTCTTGGCCGGTCGCCGCTTGGGCTTTGATGCCATGTACTGCTCCTTCTAGAACGGAATGTCGTCGTCGCCGCCGCTGGGGCCGAAGGCCGCCGGCACCGGGTCGGGCTTGAGCTCGCCGCCGCGCGGCTCGAAGCTGCGGCCCTGGCCGCCACCCTCGCCACCGCCGCCGCCGTCACGCGAGCCCAGGAACTGGACCGTGTCGGCCACGACCTCGACCGCCTGGCGCTTGGAGCCGTCCTGCGACTCCCACTCACGCCACTCGAGGCGGCCGTCGACCGCGATCGCGCGGCCCTTGGACAGGTAGTTGGCGCAGTTCTCGCCCTGCGCGCCCCAGACCTTGATGTCGAAGTAGTTGGGCTTCTCGACCCACTCTCCGCTGGACTGATCCTTGTAGCGCCGGTTCACGGCCAGCCGCAGCTTGCACACCTGGGTGCCGCTGGGCAGGCTTGACAGCTCGGGATCGCTGGTCAGGTTTCCCGTCAGGATGACTCTGTTGATGTTTGCCACGTGTTCCTCCAGTGCCTTTCACCACGAACGTATGTTCGGGTATGATAGGCGGGGTTGCGGACGGCGTCAGGCGCCGGCCTCGACCGGCTCTGGCTCCGTCTCGGGCTCCTCGGCATGGGTGTCGGCACGGTCGGCCGGCTTGGCCGGCGAGCTGCCGGGAATGCGGTTGGTGGCCATGAAGCGCATCACGCCATCGGTGATGGCGAGCACGCGGGTGGCCTCGTGCAGCACCGGCGCGGGCGCGTCGAACGTGAGCACGTAGTACCACGCCTCGCCCGTGTGCTTGATCTCGTAGGCGAGCTTGCGACGGCCCCACGGCTCGACGCCGCCCCAGCTGCCCTTGCCCTTCTCAACGATCTGCTGGACACGCTCGATCACCTCGCGGTGCCGTTCCTCCGGCACATCGGGCTCGATCAGCAGCATGATCTCGTATGGGTTGATCCTGATCACCTCCTCTGGTCTCGTGCAGCCCCGGCGGGAGATGCGCGACCATCAGGATCAGGGTCGCGCCGCACCGGAGCAGGAAGCTCTCGATTGTCGAGGCGTCAGTATACTTGCGCCCTTCGAACGGGAGGCCCGGTGGGACGAGCAAGATGGTTCATCGTAGGGGCGGCCGCAACGGCCGGCGCGCTGGTGGCTGCACCCGGCGCATACCAGCGGCTGCGCGGCCTGGTGGCGGCCGGCGAGCCACAGCTGCTCGAGCCGGGGCCGGCCCCGGAGCCGGCTTACCAGCCACCTCCGGCGCCCGCCGCAGCCTTCGCCACCTACGACCCGCCGGAGCCGGAAGCGTCGGTTGCCGACGAGGACACCGCGGAGCTGCGGCTGCGGATCGACGAGACGCGCGACCGCATCCGCCGGCGTGCCAAGGACGGCGTGGAGGCCGACGCGGAGGCGGAGTAGGGCAGCGCTGGGCGCACCGGGGCCATAGACTGCTCGCCTTGGGGCGGCAGGGGCCCGGTGGCCCATCCGGTCTTCAAAACCGGCAGGCCGATGTAGCCCATCGGTTGGTAGGTTCGACTCCTGCGCCGCCTCGCTAGCCCAAAATGCCTTGATTTCGGCATGAATAGTGG
>DASUHV010000310.1:0-14938 GCA_036273355.1 Gaiellales bacterium | reverse complement strand
GCCCCGAACCGGGCCAACAGCGGCCCGGCCAGCAGGATCGAGGCGCGGATGCGGGTGCACAGCTCGGGGTCGAGCTTGGTGCCGTTGACCTCGGCCGCCCACACCCGCACGGTGTTCGGGCCCTGCCACTCGACGTCGACGCCAAGCGCCGCGATCAGCTCGATCATCTCCTCGACGTCGCGGATGTGCGGGACGTTCTGGAGGATGACGGGCTCCCCGGTGAGCAGGCAGGCGGCGAGGATCGGGAGGGCCGCGTTCTTGTTGCCGGCCGGCCTGATGGTGCCCGACAGCGGCTGACAGCCCTCGATCAGGAATGCCTCCACAGTGCCCTCTCGCGTCGCGGTAGCCATGGCCATCTAGGGTAGCCCCATTCGACCCGTTTGCCCGTGGTTCCTGCTATTTTCGCCGCATGGACGAGCAACTGGTACGCGATCGTGACGCGGCGTGGGCGCTGCTCACCGAGTGGACGCAGAGCGAGGCGCTGCGCCGCCACGCGCTGGCGGTGGAGGCATCGGTGCGCGCGTACGCGGGCTCGTTCGACGAGGACGTGGATGCGTGGGGCAACGTCGCGCTGCTGCACGACTTCGACTACGAGCGCCACCCCACGCTCGACAAGCACCCCTCCGACGGAGCGCCGGTGCTGCGCGAGAAGGGCTATCCGGAGTGGTTCATCCGCGCCATCCAGTCGCACGGCGACCACACCGGCGTGGCGCGCGAGTCACAGCTCGAGCGCACGCTCTACGCCTGCGACGAGGTGTCGGGGTTCGTGCACGCGTGCGGCCTGGTGCGCCCGGACGGGCTGACGTCGCTGGAGGCGAAGTCGGTGCGGAAGAAGCTGAAGCAGCCCAGCTTCGCGAAGGGCGTGAACCGCGACGACGTCGTCCAGGGAGCCGAGCAGCTCGGCGTCGACCTGGACGAGCACATCACGTTCGTGATCGCGGCGCTGCGGCCGATCTCGGCCGAGCTGGGCCTGCGCAGCTAGCCGAGCGCGGCCGCCAGGCGCTCCACGTCGTCGTCGCTCGTCCACGCGCCGACGGAGACGCGCAGCCAGGGCGTGTCGGGGATGTAGCGCGCGAGGACGCCCTGCGCGCCGAGCCGCTCGTTGAGGGCGACGGTGTCCTCCTGCCCGGCCACGGTGAGGGCGATCAGCGGTGCGCCGTCGTTGCCGTGATCGGCCACGGTGACTCCGGGCTGTTGGCGCAGGCGCTCGCGGGCGCGGCTCGCGTTTCCGGCGGTCTGCGCCAGCCAGCCGGCGCGACCGCCGGGCAGCGATTCGACCCACTCGATGGCGGCGCCGATGCCGGCCACCGTGACGGTGTCGAGCGTGCCGCCGTCGAAGCGGGCCGCGGTCGGGAGGAAGTCGCCGACCACTCCCTGCTCGAGGTTCCAGTAGCTGGACTGGGCGGTCCACGCGCGGTCCAGCCACTGCGGGGACACCCACAGGCCGCCGCTGCCCTGCGGGCCGAGCAGCCACTTCTGGCCGGAGAAGGCGTAGAAGTCGGCGCCGGTGGCGGTCGCGTCGACGGCGATCGCGCCGGCCGACTGGGCGCCGTCCAGGAGCAGCGACGCTCCGACCGCGTGCGCGGCGGCGGAGATCGCGGACACGTCCAGCACCCGGCCGGTCGTCCACAGCACGTGGGACACGGCCACCATCCGGGTGCCGTCGCCGATGCCGTCCAGGAGCCGCTCGGGGGGCAGCTCGACGACGCGCACGCCTGCGCGGCGGGCGATCACGTCCAGCGGGCTGCGGATGCCGGGGTGCTCCTCGGTGGTGGTCAGCACCTCGTCGCCGGCCTTCCAGTCGATGCCCGAGATGACGATGCCGACGCCCTGCGTGGTGGAGCTGGTCAGCGCGATCTGCTCCGGCGGCGCACCGACGGCGCGACCCAGCGCCGCGCGGGCGCGGTCGCGCAGCTCGCGGTAGTGCTGGAATGCGGCCATGCCGATGCGGGGCTCGGCCAGGGACATGTCCAGCTCGCGCCGCATGGCCTCGGCGGCGGGCCGGGGCAGCGGCCCGTTGGTGCCGGCGTTCAGGTAGGCAACGCCCTCGAGGGAGGGCAGGTCGGACCAGATGCTCACAATGTCACCACCGCGTCGACGGGATCATGGTCGGAGAGGCGGACGGGCAGGTCGTCGTCCAGGTAGAGGTCGCGGAGCTCGGGCGGCCACGCGGCCGGTGGTGACTCGACCTGCATGCCGCGGACGAACAGGTGATCGACGCCGGCATGCAGCTTCGTGGCGTCCTCGATCCAGCCGCGTGCAGCGAGCGCCTGCAGGCCGGGCGAGCGGGCATCGGCGTTGAGGTCGCCGCCCAGGAGCATCGGAGCGCCACGCGCGAAGCGCTCGAGCACGTAGCCGGCCCGCTCCAGCTGCTGGCGGTTGTCGCCGGAGTCGGCGTGGACGTTGGCGAGCGTGAGCTCGCGGCCGGCGGATCGGTGGCGGAGGCGCACCAGCTGGGCGATGCGGGGCTCGCCGCGAAGGCGGCGGCGGTCGTTGATCTGGACGCGGCGGGCGGACACGAGCAGCAGCTCGGCGCCGTAGAGGACGGCGTTGGCCTGGCCCTCGACCTGGGTGCGGACGAGGTCGGGCAGGGCCCGGCCCACGGCGGCGCCGAGCGCCAGCGGCAGGGGCACGTGCAGGAACGGGATGTGGGCGCCGTAGGCGGGGGCCAGCGTCACGCCCATGCCGGTGTGCTCGCGCAGCAGGGCGCCGGCCCACACCGGCACCTCCTGCAGCAGCACCAGGTCGGGCGCGTCGCGGACGATCAGCTCGGACATCTCATCGAGCAGCTTGCGATGGACGTGGCCGTGCTGGCGGTCGGGAGGGATGTCGCGGCCGTGGGCGATGTTCCAGGCGCGGACGTGGATGCGGACGGGATCGTTCACGAGGGCGATGCTACCGGGCGACCGCCGGGCACCGGTAGCATCCCGGGCATGAGGATTCCCGGGAGGGCTCGCTTCGGAGACGTGATCGCGCGGCAGCTGGCGATGTTCGCCGACGACCACCGCGACCTGATGCTGCGGGTCGAGCAGGCGCGCGTGGCGTACACGCATGCCGGCGCGAGCGAGGCGGAGGAGCGCTACGGCGACTACATGGACCTGGTCGAGGAGGCGGAGGAGGAGCTGCTGGCGCTGCGCGACCGGTATGCGGAGACGATGGCGGCCCGGGATCGGATGCGGTACGAGCGCGAGTTCTCGAAGGCGGCGGAGAGGCGGCTGCCGTCGCTGGTGGTGCGGCGTATCTACCAGCGCGCGATGGATCCGGATCTTGACGAGTGAGATGTGAGCACGCTGGTCGGCTGGTTCGAGAACCACGCCTACCTGCTCGTGTTCGTGACGGTGACGCTGGAGCTGGTGGGGGTGCCGTTTCCGTCTGAGACGATCCTGATCGGCGCCGGCGCGGCAGCGGCGGCAGGGCATCTGAACGTGCTGCTGGTGATGGCGGTGGCGGCGATCGCGGCGACGCTGGGCGCGCTGGGCGGATACGAGATCGGGCGGATCGGCGGGCGGCCGCTGCTGGACCGGCTGGTGGCGCGCGGCTGGCCGCGGCAGCAGCAGGTGCTGCGGGTCGAGGAGTTCTTCGGGCGGCACGGCGGCAAGTCGCTGGTGGGGGCGCGGTTCGTGCCGTTCGTGCGGATCTTCGCGCCCTGGATGGCGGGGGCGGCGGGGATGCCGCTGCGCCACTTCGTGGCGTGGAACGTGGTCGGCGCGGTGGCGTGGGTAGTGATCGTGACGGGAGGCGGGTTCCTGTTCGGGGAGTCGCTGGCGGCGATCGAGGCCAGCGTCGGGCCGGTCGCTGCGGTGGTGGCGGCGGTGGCCGTGGCGGGGGTGTTCGTCCTGCATCGCGTCCGAGCCCGCGGCTAGCCTCCGGCGTCCATGGCCCGAACGCCCAAGAAGCGCAAGCAGCCCCGGTGCCATTCGTGCCACCGGCGCTCGCTGCGATGGCTGGAAGGGCGCCAGCGCTTCATGTGCGACTCCTGCGGCAAGGTCTTCGACCTGGCCGTGGTCGAGCGGCACAACCCGGGCCTGCAGCTGTTCGAGCCACAGCTGCACATTGACGTCGCCGGCTAGCGACGGCCGTCGACGATTCGTCACGGCCCGTGACGAATCTGGAGGCAACACGGGTGCCAGGCGCGACTGTTGCGCTCACGGAAGCGTCAACGCACCCGTGACGCGCACGCATTGCAACCGCGCCATGACGGCTCGTACGCATCTTGGAGGCAACACGGGTGCCAGGCGCGGCTGTTGCGCTCACGGAAAGGTCAACGCGCCCGTAACGCGAGCAGATCGCAACCCGGCTGTTAGCGCCTGACGCAACCTTGGTGGCAACACGGGTGCCAGGCGCGGCTGTTGCGCTCACGGAAAGGTCAACGCGCCCGTAACGCGCACGGATTGCAACCCTGCCGTCACCGCTCGCACGCACCTTGCGGGCAACACCGGTGCCAGGCGCGGCTGTTGCGCTCGCGGAAGTGTCATCGCGGCCGTTGCATACGAACACATGTTCGCCTATGCTGGAGAGCCCTTGCCGAAACGCCCCCGCATCCTGGTCTGCGCGCTCGTCCCCCGCTTCGCGCTGCGGGTGGCGATGGGCGGTTCGCTGGGCGATGTCCCGACGGCGCTGGCCCCGGAGGCGGGCGGCTCGCCGCTGGTGGGCGAGGTGAACGCCGCCGCGGCCACCTTCGGCGTGCGGCCCGGGATGCGCGCCGGCGAGGCCATCGCTCGCTGCCCGGGAATCCGGCTGGTCACCGCCGACCCCGGTGCCGTCGCCGATGCCGCCGAGGAGCTGCTGGCCGGCCTGGAGGCGATCGGCGCCGCCGTCGAGCCGCTCGAGCCCGGCCACGCGCTGTTCCGCGCCGACGGCCTGCTGCGCATGCACGGCGGCCTCGGCCGCCTGCTGCACGCCGCCGGAAAGCTACTGCCGCCCGGCGGCCGGATCGGCGCCGGCCCCGGCCGCTTCACCGCCCGGGCCGCCGCCATCAAGGCCCGGCCCGGCCGGCCGCGCGTGGTCGACGCCGATGGCGCGCCCGGCTTCATCGGCCGCATGGCGATCGGCCGCCTGGGCCTCGACCCTCGCATCACCGACGAGCTGGAGGCGCTCGGCATCCGCACCGCCGGCGCGCTGGCCGCGCTCCCGCTCCCCGCCGTGGCCGATCGCTTCGGCCCCGCCGGCATCGCCGGCCGCCGCCTCGCCCAGGGCGAGGACGAGGACTACGTCGCGCCGCGCATGCCGCCCCAGCCGCTGCGCGAGTGGATCGATTTCCCCGAGCCGGTGGGCGACGAGGCCACCCTCCACCAGGCCGCCACCCTGCTGGTCGAGCGCCTGCTGGCCACTCCCCGCCGGGCCGGCCGTCCCGTCCGCACGCTCACGCTCTCCGCGCGCCTGTCCGCCGGCGGATCCTGGCGCCGCCCCGTGCGCCTGCGCGACGCCACCTCCGAGCCGCGCCGCCTGCGCGACGCCCTGCTCCCCGCCCTCTCCGGCCTGCCCGGCGCGCTCGACCGGCTGACCATGGAGCTGGCCGAGCTGGGCGAGCCGGGCGGCCGCCAGCAGCTCCTGATGCGCCCCGCCCACGAGGTGCGCCGCGAGCGCGCCTCGGAGGCGGCCCGCCAGCTGCGCGCCGCCATGGGCGAGGGCCACCTGCTGCGCGTCGTCGAGGTCGCCCCCTGGTCACGCCTGCCGGAGGGCCGGGAGCTGCTCGTGCCGTACGAGTAACCGAAGGTGAAGGGGGTCATGGATCGCACATACGTACGCCGGCTGGGGCTCCCTCGCCCCATCCACGTCACCACCGACCAGGCCGGCCTGCCCGTGGCCGTCGCCAACCGCCCCGTCTCCGTCACCCGCGACGAGTGGCGGGTCGAGGAGGGCTGGTGGACGCGCCGCCCCGTCCACCGCACCTACTTCGACCTGGTGCTGGCCGACGGCCGCAACACCGTCGTCTTCTGCGACCGCCGCCAGGGCCGCTGGTACGAGCAGCGCGCATGATCGAGCTGCACGCCCACTCCTGCTACTCCTTCCTGGACGGCGCCTCCCAGCCCCAGGAGCTGGCCCTGACCGCCGCCGGCCTCGGCCACCAGACCCTGGCGCTGACCGACCACGACAGCCTGTCCGGCTCGCTCGAGTTCGCCCACGCCGCCCACGACGCCGGCCTGCGCCCCATCACCGGCTGCGAGCTGACCCTGGCCGGCGGCGCCCACCTCACCCTCCTGGTCGAGACCCAGGCCGGCTACCGCAACCTCTGCCGCCTGCTCACCCTCGCCCACGCCGACGACCGCCGCGCCCCCTCGGTCACCCTCGACCAGCTGGCCGTCCACGCCGACGGCCTGCACTGCCTGTCCGGCTGCGCCCGCGACGGCCTGGTCGCGCGCGAGGTCGCCGCCGGCCGCCCCCGCCAGGCCGACGCCGCCGCCCGCCGGCTGCGCGGCATCTTCGGCCGCGACCGATTCGCGATCGAGCTGCAGCGCCCCTACTGGCGCGGCGACGCCCGCCGCAACCGCCTGCTGGCCGAGCTCGCCGCCGACCTGCGCCTGCGCACCGTCGCCACCGGCGACGTCCACGCCCACAACGCCCGCCGCGCCTTCCTGCAGGACACCCTGGTCGCGATCCGCCTCAACACCACGCTCGACGCCTGCGAGCGTGACCGCCGCGGCAACCGCGAGGCCGTCCTGCGCACCCCCGCCGAGATGGCCGCCCGCTTCCCCGACGACGCCGTCCGCGGCGCCCTCGAGGTGGCCGACCGCTGCCGCTTCGACCTCGCCAGCGACCTCGGCTACAGCTACCCCGACTTCGTCTCCGACACCGGCGAGTCGGCCTCCCAGGCCCTGTACCGCATCTGCCGCGACCAGCTCGAGCTCCGCTACGCCGGCAGCCGCGACCTGCACGAGGCCCGCCGCCGCCTGGACGAGGAGCTGGCCCTGATCGACCACCACGGCCTGGCCGGCTTCTTCCTCCTGCACCGCGACATCCTGGAGCTGGCCCGCGACGTCGCCCTCCAGGTGCGCGGCCAGAGCGCCGCCCGCCGCCTGCTGCCCCCCGGCCGCGGCCGCGGCTCCAGCGTCGGCTCGCTCGTCTGCTACCTGATCGGCCTCTCCCACGTCGACCCGGTGTCGGCGCAGCTGTTCCTGGGCCGGTTCCTGTCGCGCGACCAGACCAGCATCCCCGACATCGACCTCGACTTCCCGCGCGACATCCGCGAGGGCCTGATCCTCGAGATCCAGCGCCGCTACGGCGACGACCACGCCGCGCTCGTGGCCGCCTTCCCCACCTACCGGGTGCGCGGCGCCATCCGCGACCTGGGCAAGGCGCTGGCGCTGCCGCAGGGCGAGGTCGAGCGGATGGCGCGCATGACCGACGGCTGGGACCACGGCGCCGAGTCGGCGCGCCTGCCGGACGGCTCCGACAGCCCCCGCTGGCGCGCCTTCCGCTTCCTGATGGACGAGATCATGGGCCTGCCCCGCCACATCAGCCAGCACTCCGGCGGCATGGTCATCTCCTCCACCCCGCTGGTCGAGCTGGTGCCGGTGCTGCCGGCCGCCATGGAGGGCCGTCGCATCTGCCAGTGGGACAAGGACTCCTGCGCCGACGCCGGCTTCCTCAAGATCGACCTGCTGGGCCTGGGCATGCTGTCGGCGGTGGAGCGCTGCGTCGAGCTGATCGCCGACACCGCCGCCGAGCCCGTCGACCTGTCCCGCATCGGCTTCGACGACCCCGCGGTCTACTCCGAGATCCAGGCCGGCGACACCGTCGGCGTGTTCCAGATCGAGAGCCGCGCCCAGATGCAGTCGATCGTACGCACCCAGCCCGAGAACCTGGGCGACCTGACCGTCCAGGTGGCGCTGGTGCGGCCGGGCCCGATCGTGGGCAAGGCCGTCAACCCCTACATCAAGCGCCGCAAGCTGCTGCGCGAGAACCCCGGCTACCGGGTGCCCTTCGACCACCCGCTGCTCGAGGGCCCGCTGGCCGACACGCTGGGCGTGATCGTCTACCAGGACCAGGTGCTGGAGGTGGCGATCGCGCTGGCCGGCTTCACCGCCGGCGAGGCCGAGTCGCTGCGCCGGGCGATGAGCCGCAAGCGCAGCCACGAGGCGCTGGTCGTGCACCGCGAGCGGTTCTGCGACGGCGCGGAGGCGCAGGGCGTCCCCCGCGATACGGCCGCAGCCGTGTTCGAGAACGTGCTCGGCTTCTCCGGGTTCGGCTTCCCCAAGTCGCACGCCGCCGCCTTCGCGATCCTGGCCTACCAGTCGGCCTGGCTGCACCTGCACCACCCCGCCGAGTTCCTGTGCTCGCTCCTGAACGAGCAGCCGATGGGCTTCTACCCGCCCGCAACGCTGCTCCGCGACGGCGAGCGGCGGGGCGTGACCGTGCTCGCGCCCGACATCAATCGCAGCCACCCCGAGTGCGCCATGGAGCAGGGCGCCGTCCGCATCGGCCTCGGCTACATCAAGGGCGTCGGCAAGGCCGCCTCGGACGTGGTTGCCGAGCGCGACCGCGGCGGCCCCTACCGCGACGCCGGCGACCTGGTGCGGCGGGCGCCGGTCGGCCGCGACGTGCTCGCCCAGATGGTGCGGGCCGGTGCGCTCGACCCCTTCTCGAGCGACCGCCGGCGGCTGCTGTGGGAGATCCGCCTGCACCGCGCCCCCGAGTCCGGCCAGCTGGCGCTGGCGCTGGACGCCGCCCCGGCGCCGCCGCTGCCGTCACAGTCGCAGTGGGAGCGGATGATCGCCGACCACGAGACGATGCGCCTCACCACCGGCCCCCACCCGATGGCGCTGCTGCGCCCCGCGCTCCCCGAGCACATCCGCACATCGCGCGACCTGGCCACCGACCCGCCCGGCTCCACCGTCACCATCGCCGGGATCGTGGTGGCGCGCCAGCGCCCGGGCACCGCCAAGGGCATCGTGTTCCTGCTGCTCGAGGACGAGCACGGCCTCAGCAACGCGATCGTGCCGCCCGACGTCTACAGCCGCGACCGCATCGCCGTGCGGGCCGAGCCGCTGCTCGAGGTGACCGGCCGCCTGGAGCGCCGCGAGGGCACGATCAACGTGCTGGCCGAGCGGATCACCGCGCTCAGCCACCAGGGCCGGGCCGAGATCGGGCCGGCCCCTGCCGAGACGCCCGACGTGGGCGAGCTGCGAGCCGCGGCGCCCTATCCGAACAGCTTCGGCCGGGGACGGCGCTAACGCACCGTCAGCACCGCGCTGAAGACCGCGTAGATCACCACCAGCCAGCCGCACACCGCCCCCACCGCGCACACCAGCACGTGCTCCTGCGCCCATCCCATGGCGCCGCGGCGCCCGTACTCGAACGTGTCCGCAGACCGCAATCCACGCATCTAGACCCCTTCTATCGACCTGGCGGTCCGCCCCTACAGGAACAGCCCGTACACCGTGTTCAGCACGAAGATGAAGGCCAGCCAGACGACCAGCACCATGACGACCGCCGTCAGCGGGCGCTGCTGCGCCCAGTCCAGAACGGTCGCACGTCCGCCGTACTCGTCGACCTCCTCGTCGTCCAAGTCCATCCAGCGCATCAGAAGACCCCCTTCTGCTCCCCACTGTGAGCGTACAGGGTGCCCGCGCGCAGGTAACCCCCCGTACGGGGGTCAGCCGCAGGGCGCCGTGCTCAGGCGGTGATCAGGGCCACACCGGCGTCCACGTCGGCCACCTTCGGCACGATCTCGAGCACGCTCTCGTGCGCGCAGAACCGGACGTCATCGTAGAGGTCGGCCGCGCGCAGGTTGCGGGCGCTCTGCGAGGCGCTCAGCCCCTCGCCGCCGGTCTCGAAGCTGCGCGAGATCGCCTCCGCCGCGTGGGCGGCGTCCGACCGCTCCCATTCGGCCAGCCAGACCGCAAGCTCCTGCACGAACCGCCCGGCCGTGTAGGCGTCGTCCATCGTGAACCCGCCCTTCACGCCCGCGCACTGGATCAGCACGTCGCCGCTCTGCTTGCGGGCGATCCGCGCCACGGCCGCGGCGCACGAGGTCAGGTTGGCCAGGCTGCCGATCGCCACCGTCTCGGCGTGCGCGGCCGCCGTCACGATCGCACGGGTGCCGTTCGTGGTCGTGATCACGAGCGTGTCCCCCAGCCGGTCACCGGCGAACTCGCGCGGCGAGTTGCCCAGGTCGAACCCCTCGGGCTTCACGCACTTGCGCTCGCCCGCCAGGACGGCGCCGCCGTTGACCCGCTCCGCCAGCGCCCGGGCCTGGTCGACCTCCCCGCAGGCCAGCACCCGCTGATAGCCCTGCGCCAGCGCATAGGCGATGGTGGTGGTCGCGCGCAGCACGTCGATCACGATCGCCACGGAGGCGTCCTCCGGCTCTCCCGGCGTGAAGGCGACGTCGATCCTCACGCCACCTGCTCCTCCGCGCGCAGCGCCGCCTGTGCCGCCGCCAGCCGCGCGATCGGCACCCGGAACGGCGAGCACGACACGTAGTCCAGGCCGGTGCGGTCGCAGAACGCGATCGAGTCCGGGTCGCCACCGTGCTCGCCGCAGATGCCGAGCGTGATGTCCGGGCGCGTGCTGCGGGCCAGACCGGCCGCGTGCTGAATCAGCCGGCCCACGCCGAGCTGGTCGAGCGTCTGAAACGGGTTGCGGTCGAGCACGCCCTCCTCCAGGTAGTACGTCAGGAACTTCCCCTCCGCGTCGTCGCGCGAGAACGCCAGCGTCATCTGGGTGAGGTCGTTTGTGCCGAACGAGAAGAAGTCCGCCTCCCCCGCGATCTCGTCGGCGGTGAGCGCGGCCCGCGGCACCTCGATCATGGTGCCGATGTGAATGGCCAGGCCGCCGCCCTGCTCCTGCTCGATCACGTCCTCGGTCAGCGCCCGCAGCCGCCGCAGCTCCTCGGCGAAGCCGATCAGCGGGTGCATGATCTCGACGCCCTCGGCCGAGACGGCGATCGCGGCACGCACGATCGCCCGCACCTGCATCTCGTAGATCTCGGGAAACATCAGCCCCAGACGGCAGCCGCGCGTGCCCAGCATCGGGTTCTGCTCGGCCAGCGACCGCACCCGGCCGGCGATCCGCTCCAGCTCGGCGATCTCGGCCTGCGGCCGGCCCTCGGCGCGGCCGCGCGCGATCTCCTCGGCCAGGTCGCCCGCGTCGGGCAGGAACTCGTGCAGCGGCGGGTCGAGCAGCCGGATCGTCACGGGCAGGCCGGCCATCGCCTCGAAGATGCCACGGAAGTCGGCCTCCTGGAACGGCAGCAGGCGGTCGAGCTGCACGCGGCGCTGCGCCTCGTCGGAGGCCATGATCATGGCCTGCACCACCGGCAGCCGCTCGTCCCCGAAGAACATGTGCTCGGTGCGGCAGAGGCCGATCCCCTCCGCGCCCAGCTCGCGCGCCTTGGCGGCGTCGTCGGGCGTGTCGGCGTTGGCGCGGACGCGCAGCCGCCGCACCTCGTCGGCCCAGCCGGTGATCGTCTCGAAATCCTCGTTCAGCTGTGCCGGCACCAGCGGCACCGCGCCCAGCATCACCTCGCCGGTGCCGCCGTCGATCGTGATCTGGTCGCCCTCGGACACGACCGTGCCGTCGACGGTGAACGTGTGCGCGTCGGCGTCGATCTCCAGGTGCTCCGCACCGGCCACGCAGGGCTTCCCCATCTGCCGCGCCACCACCGCCGCGTGCGAGGTCATGCCGCCGCGCGCCGTCAGCACCCCCTGCGCCTGCAGCACACCGTGGATGTCGTCCGGCGTCGTCTCCCACCGCACCAGGATCACCGCCTGCTCGGCCTTGCCGCGCTGCTCAGCCGTGTCGGCGTCGAACACGACGGCTCCGACCGCCGCCCCCGGCGAGGCGTTGAGGCCGCGCGTCAGCACCTGCCGCGGCGCGGACGGGTCGATGGCCGGGTGCAGCAGCTGGTCGAGCTGCCCCGGATCCACCCGCAGCAGCGCCGTCGGGCGGTCGATCACGCCCTCCTCCACCATGTCCCGCGCGACCCGCACGGCCGCGGCCGCGGTGCGCTTGCCGGCCCGGGTCTGCAGGATGTAGAGCGTGCCCCGCTCGACCGTGAACTCGATGTCCTGCATGTCGCCGTAGTGCTGCTCGAGCCGGTCCATCTGCTCGCCCAGCTGCCGGTAGGCATCGGGCATGAGCGCGTCCATCTCGGCCAGCGGCTGGGGCGTTCGGATGCCAGCCACGACGTCCTCGCCCTGCGCGTTCACCAGGAACTCGCCGTAGCGCTCGCGCTCCCCGGTCGAGGGGTTGCGGGTGAAGCAGACGCCGGTGGCCGAGTCGTCGCCCATATTGCCGAACACCATCTGCACCACGTTGACCGCGGTGCCGAGGTCGTCCGCGATGTGGTACTCGCGGCGGTAGGTGCGTGCCCGCGGCGTGTTCCAGGAGGCGAACACCGCGTCGATCGACCGCTGCAGCTGCGCTCCGGGATCCTGCGGGAACTCCTCGCCGGTCTCCTGCCGGTAGATCTCCAGGAACTCGCCCACCAGCGCGCGCAGGTCGTCGGCCGACAGGTCGACGTCGGCGTCCGCGCCGCGGGACATCTTCATCCGCCCCAGCGCGTTCTCGAACAGGTGCCCCTCGACGCCCGCCACCACGTCCCCGAACATCTGCACGAACCGCCGGTAGGAGTCGTAGGCGAACCGCTCGTCGCCGCCCGCCTCGGCCAGCCCCTGCACCGACTCGTCGTTGATGCCCAGGTTCAGGATCGTGTCCATCATCCCCGGCATCGAGACCACGGCGCCCGACCGCACCGACACCAGCAGCGGGTCGGTGCGCGCCCCCAGCCGCTTGCCGACGCGCTGCTCGAGCGCCTCCAGGTGCGAGCCCAGCTCCGCGTCCAGGCCGTCCGGGTGGCGGCCGCCGTTCGCCAGGTAGGCCAGGCATGCCTCGGTGGTGACCGTGAAGCCGTCGGGCACCGGCAGGCCGATCGAGGTCATCTCCGCCAGGTTGGCGCCCTTGCCGCCGAGCAGCCGGCGCATCTCGGCCGACCCCTCCGAGAAGTCGTAGACGTAGCGGCTCATCCGCGCGAGAGCGCGCCCTCGAGTGCGGCCCGGCGCCGCTCCTCGACCAGCTCCGCGCAGCGCGCGGCGGCCTCTTCGATCGCCAGCTTGGTGACGTCGATCACTGGGCAGCCCAGCCGCTTGTGCAGGTTGGCGGTGGTCTCGAGCTCCTCGTAGATCTCGGCCAGGTCGGCGTAGCGCGCCGACGAGCCGGCCGCCAGCGCCCGCACCCGGCGGCGGCGGATCTCGGCCAGACGGTCGGCGTCGATGGTCAGGCCCACGATCTTCCAGGGATCCACGGTGAACAGCGCCGGAGGCGGGTCGATGCCCTTCACGATCGGGATGTTCGCGGCCATCAGCCCCATGTAGCCGAGGTGCATCGAGGTCGGCGTCTTGGAGGTGCGCGACACCCCCACCAGCACCACGTCGGCCTGCTGCAGATCGTCTGCGCCGCGGCCGTCGTCGTGCTTGACGGCGAACTCGATGGCGGCGATCCGCCGGAAGTACTGCGCGTCCAGCGGCGCCTGGCGGCCGGGCACCTGCATCGCCTGCATGCCTGAGGCGGTCGTGATCGCGTTCAGCGCGGGGCCGAGCACGTCCAGCGCCACCAGCCGGTGCTGCCGCGAGATCTCGACCACCGCCTCGCGCAGCCCGGGGTCGACAAGCGTGTAGAACACGGCGGCGCGGCGGCCGGTTGCCGCCTCCAGCGCGCGCGCCAGCTGCTCCCGCGACTTCACCCGCGCGTGGCGGTGCAGCTCGATCTCGGAGTCGCCGAACTGCGACTGGGCCGCCCGCGCCACCCGTGCCGCCGTGTCTCCGGTGGAGTCGGAGATGATGTGGATCTCGAGCGTGTCCGCCACGGCCCGGACTCTACCGCCCGTCACCGCCGCGGGTGCGGTATACAAGCGCCCGTGCGCGACGTTGTCGTGATCGGCGGTGGCGTGGTCGGCTGCGCGGTGGCCTGGCGGCTGTCGGGCACCGCCGCCCGCGTGACGCTGATCGAGGCCGCTCACGACCTCTGCGAGGGCGCCTCGAAGGGCAATACCGGCATCGCCACCAGCGGCGGCGACTGCCATCCGGGAACGCTCGAGCTCGAGCTCGTGCGCCGGTCCAGCCCCGGCTGGGAGGCGCTGTGCGCGCGCCTGGACACGCCCTTTCACCGCATCGGCACGCTGGCCGTGGCGCTGACCGAGGAGGACGAGCGCCGCCTGCCGGAGCTCCTGCGCGACGCACAGGACACCGGAGCGGCCGCGGAGATCGTGACGGGCGACCAGGCGCGCGCGCTGGAACCGCTGATCAGCGAGCAGGCCCGCGCCGCGCTGCACTTCCCCGACGACGGCATCATCGACTCGATCCGCCTGACGATCGGGTATGCGGAGCTGGCCGCGCGCAACGGCGTCGAGGTGCTGCGCGGCGCGCCCGTGCACTCGATCGAGCGCGACGGGGACCGGATCGTTGCCGTCACGGCCGGCGACCGTCGCATCGCGACCCGGTCGGTCGTGAATGCGGCCGGGGTCGAGGCGGACACCATCTCGCGGCTGGCCGGCGGCGAGCGGTTTCGAACCTGGCCGCGGCAGGGCCAGTACTGGCTGCTCGACCGCGAGCTGGGGGGCCGGTTCCGCAAGGTGGTGGGCGGCGTCCCGACACCGGTCACACGCGGCATCTACTGCGTGCCGACCACCAACCGGTCGCTGCTGCTGGGTCCGACCGCGGTCGACCACGAGGACCGCACCGATCGGGCGGTGGACACCGAGACGCTCGATCACGTGTTCGACGCGGCTCACCGGCTGGTGCCGTCGATCGGTCGCGAGCACGCGATCAAGACGTTCGCGTCCAACCGCCCGGCCTCCGACCCCACCTACCGGATCGCCGTCGACGCCGAGGTCGCGAACCTGGTGCACGCGGCCGGCATCCGCTCGACAGGGGTGTCGTCATCACCGGCCGTCGCCGAGATGGTGCGCGGGCTGCTGGATGGGCTGGGCCTGCCGGTC